>NZ_MLYQ01000102.1:0-36491 GCF_001866725.1 Bacillus sp. MUM 13 | reverse complement strand
TTACGTAAGAGTTAGTGAGTTTCGGCTCCTGCCGTTTGAATTTTTTGAAAATGTAAAAAACATTTTAACTTTCAGGCGTATTTTATTTTTTTAGGAGGACATGAATTATGGAAACGGCTATAAAGAAAGAGGCTGTGAAGCAGCAAGAGAGCAGGAAAAAACATCCTGCGGGCTTGTACATGCTTTTCGCAACTGAGGCATGGGAACGTTTCAGCTATTATGGCATGAGAGCCATTTTAGTGCTTTATTTGACCGCAACAGCTGCTAACGGCGGACTTGGCGTTGATAAATCAACTGCTATGAGTATTTATGGTTTACTTACGGGTGCCGTTTATATCACGCCTATGATTGGCGGATACTTGACAGATAAATTCCTTGGAAGAAGAATAGCCATTCCTATTGGCGGTGTATTAATGGCGCTAGGGAATTTTATGCTGTTCGTAAATCAGAGCATGACCGCTTTATACATCGGGCTTATCATCATGATTATCGGTAATGGCTTCTTCAAGCCAAATATTTCAACACTTGTCGGCGATCTTTATGGCAAGGATGATCCGCGCCGTGATGGTGCTTTCACCATCTTCTATATGGGAATTAATGTAGGGGCATTCTTCGCACCTTTAGTTGTTGGGCTAATGAGCTATAAATATGGTTTCCTTACCGCTGCAATCGGAATGATTGTAGGACAGGTTATTTTCAATTTATCTGCCAACCGCTTCTTGGGCGATATCGGCAAAGAGCCAACAAGCAAACAGCAGCCTGCTGTTTCTGTTCAAAAGCCCGCTGCTGTACTGACTAAAAAAGAAAAAAGACGTACAGTTGCCATTGTCATTCTTTCGCTGTTTGTAATTGCCTTTTGGGCTGCTTTCGAGCAGGCAGGGAGCTCGCTTACTTTGTATGCACAAGATCAAATTGACCGGAACGTGTTTGGCTTTGAAATTCCTACAGCGTGGTTCCAGTCTTTAAATCCGCTCTTCATAGTCATTTTGGCTCCTGTTTTATCAGCCGTATGGTACAAGCTTGGAAGCTCTAAACGCGGAGACTTTAAAACTCCCACTAAAATGGGTATGGGATTGGTAGTTGTCGGTTTAGGCTTTATGGTATTGCTGCCTGCTGTTATGTATACAGGAAATGATAACTCTTTAAAGGTAAACATAATGTTCATGGTGGTAACTTATTTCCTTCATACCCTTGCTGAACTTATGATATCACCGGTAGGACTATCGATGGTAAGCAAAATTGCACCGCTTAAACTAGCCTCTCTTCTTATGGGTGTATGGCTTGCAAGCTCTGCAGTAGCCAACTTTGTAGCAGGTCAGTTAGCTGCATATACTCAATCGCTTGGCTATCTTGAAATATTCAGCACGATTGGTTTTGTGACTATTGGATTAGGTATCGTTCTCCTTCTTCTGACAAAACCAATTTCAAAATTAATGGAGTGATTGCATCTTAACAAAAAAACCGGAGACCAGGCTATTCCTGGTCTCCGGTTTTTTAGTTCGTATATTGCCTTTTTGCGGCTGTTATTCAATCTCAAGTAAATCTCCTTGTCCGCTTTGCCCGCCTGCCGCATACAATTTTTTAAGGGCACTATTCATTCTGTCTCTATCAAGAAATAGCCAATCTTCCTTCTTTAATCCTTGAACAATGTATTCAGTAAAATTCATCACCATTTTTTTCACATCGTCTTCATTGGTCTCTGCAATTAGAGTGAGCGCATGAATTACCGAAATCATTACAGACACATCTGACTTACCGTAATGGCGTATTTGATAAAAGCTTTTATATAGGTAGTCAAAAAAAGTTGGTTTTTCAATGATCAGCCTGATGTTATTATTTCCATCTCTATGATAAGGGTTGGATATATCATATTTTCCAAGCTTCGATAAAATTTGGCTTAGCTGTTCAATACAGTTAATAGCTGTCTCTGGGTCATTTTTCCCCGGGGCGATTCCCCTCAGCGCAATTTCAACCAGCTTTTGAATACCGAAATCCACATCATGTACTGACTCCTGATCGTCAGTTATTGCTAGAAGGGAAAGCATTTCGTTTTTATCAAATGCAGCATTATTGCCCCATACCTTGAATAAGGGTGTATCTACATCTACATATTTCCCTCTGTCTTTTTCTAGCTTGACGATAATGTCCTTTTGTTCTGCATAATTCACCAGCTTTACTGTATCAATGAACTGCAAATATCCTCTTTTGCTGCTTATCACACTTGTATACGAATGATCTTCGAGTTTCAATTCAGTATCATCTTTAATAGTTTTAAGCTTTTTATCTCTGCTGATGTTATTATCAAAAGCCAAAAGAGTTTCTTTCGTAATATTTGAAATCAGGTTGCCAACCTTAATCCAATCCATAACATGATGAATTAAAAAGACAAACATTCCTACACATATAAATGTCACCAGCACAGCAAAGGATGGGACGATAAACGTTTCACTCAAATCATTTTTTCTAACCTGCAGCAGAAGAACAAGAGTATAAATGTAGCCTCCTACAAAGGTACCCAGTACTCTTTGTGACTTAGAACTTTCATTAAAATTCTGAAGTGTCCGCGGAGAAAATTGAGACAGAAATGTTGTCTGCACGACCAGAACAGAAGAAAATGTTATGGTAGTCATAGTAAGGAGCGAAGTTGAAAGAGCACTGAGTATAGAATGTGCAAGCTCTTTATCTGTAAGGAATATACTAGGAATATGCTTATAAAGCTGATGGTGAACATGCAGATACCGATCCAGCTTCATGGTCAAAAGTGCAAGAATAACCGCAGCAACGCCATATATAGCCGGAGCTACCCAAAAGTTAGATTTGATTTTCTTTTTTGTTATTTTTAATGACATGGTTTTCTCCCTTGAATTTTTATTTAAAAGCATAAAATGATAAATTGCAGTCCTTTCTTCCTTAAATGGCCAGTTAAAGCACTTTAACTTTTATACCCTTAATATAGCTTTCTTAACATCACATGATGCTTATAAACGCTCACTAAAAGTTGTGCCCAGCGAAACTTTATTTCTTTTCATAACAAAAAGTCATATTTAACTTTTGAATGATGCTGGATGAAATAAAGATCCTGTTTAAAAGGGTATAATGAAACCAATGTATATCTGTTTTTTCCTTAGCAAGTATTCTCAAATGAAAAGGTTTGCATATCAGTCCCATTATGCCCCTGCAAAATCTCTCCCTTCCTATGTATACCAGACTAAAGGCTGTCTTCTCTATTGGGGAAAAACCCAACACCGAACTTTTATCAACCAAGTAATTTTTTGTGCCTTTATTATTAAAAATTATTTTAATTCCTATAGGTTATCTTCCCTTTAATTGCAGTAATAAATCTGATATAATACGAATAATAGAAAATAATAAACAAGATAACATATTGAGTACTTGTTACTAAAAATACACAAAATATTTTATGAAAAAGAGGTGGATTGGTATGGCTGAGGAAAAAAGCAATGAACGGATCTGTAAAAAACTTGAACAAAGCTATGATATTGTAGGAAAGAAATGGATGGGCCTTATCATTCACACCCTTATGATTGAACCCAAAAGATTTAGTGAAATTCATTCTTTTATCCCTGATTTAAGTAAGCGCATGCTAAATGAGCGTATAAAGGAACTCGAAGACTTAGGAATAGTCATCAGGAACGTTATCACAGACCGTCCAGTCCGCACCGAATATTCCTTGACAAAAAAAGGCGTTGAGCTTGGAAGAGCGCTTCGTGCTGTTGAAGACTGGTCAGAGAAATGGATGGGTAAATAAGCCTTAACGTTCTGCCCTGGCCAGTACGGGCATAATTAATTGCATTAAATGGACTAGGAACTGCTTATATCAACCGAAAAAACCATCAAATTAGGACAAAAAAAGCGATCGCTTTGTCTCAATTTGATGGTTTTTGCTTTATACTTCATGCTATTTTTTTAATTCAATCACTTTACGGCTTTCTTTATCGACGGTTATGACCGTATGAGTCATATTTACAAACAATCCATTTTCAACGACGCCAGGAATCATGTTAAGAGTTTGTTCAAGTTCTTGAGGATTTTCAAGATTTTCAAAGGTGCAGTCTGCAATATAATTTCCATTATCCGTAACAAAGAGAACATCATCCTGCATACGCATTTTCATTGTGCATCCTGGAAGTTTTTCAAGATGCCTGACTGTCATTTTATAACCAAATGGAACAATTTCGACCGGAAGCGGAAACTTCCCTAATTTCTCGACCATTTTAGCTGAATCAGCAACAACAATAAAAGTATTGGCGGCTTTAGCAATTATTTTTTCCCTTAAAAGCGCTCCGCCTCCGCCTTTTATTAAAACCATATCCGGATTGGCTTCATCTGCACCGTCAATGGCAATATCGAGATGATCCACTTCTCCGAAATCCGTTAAAGGAATCCCCCACTTCCTCGCCAGTTTTTCTGTTTCAACCGAGGTAGGTATACCCTTGATCGACAGACCCTCGCCAACAAGCTGTCCTAGTTTTTCAATAGTATAAAATACAGTCGAGCCTGTTCCCAAACCGACAGTCATACCGTCTTTAACATATTCTGCCGCTTTTTCGCCAGCCATTTGCTTTTCATTCATGTATGTGCGCCTCCACTCAAATCTTGCTGACAGACAAGCTTATTTAGAACCAGCAAGCTGCAGCAGAATGTCACATTAAATTTCAACAGACGCCGACAAAATGTCCTCTGTTTTCAGTTCAAGGAGTTTTTCTAAAAATTTTATAGATTTCATTGCATGATAAATATCATCAACAGTTACTACATTTTCATTTTTCATTTTATCTATATTTTTTTGTACTTCATGTTTGAAAACATCAGTGTGAATCAGCCATTTCCCAATTAGTTCTTGAGTGGCTTGACGCTCTTCTTTACTTTTTAGCGCAAAAATATTCTCAGTCTCTGTTTCTTCGAGTACAAGAGACCTGAAATCTTCATCCATTACAAGCCAAAAGTAATTTTTTTGGCTGTCATAATATTTTCCTTCTTTTAATAATAAATACTCTATACCAATCAGAATTCTGTAAAATGGACTATGCTCCTTAGGAGTTTGGAGCTCTTTTATTTCAACAGTATTCTCTTTATTTACATAGGTTTCATTTCCATATTGTGTCAAGATGATTTTAGCATCTACTAGCTGCATGGAGAATATGCCTCCCTTTCCTTTTCATCATTTAGCTTATACTGCACGATGGGCTGCACGGGAACATGTCAGGCTTTTGCCATGCCAAGGAAGACTCCTCCAGCAATGATTAAAATGATGCCCAAGGCAATATTAATCAGCTGACGTTTCGTTTTCTTTTCCCCCAAGAGAAAAATCCCTCCAAGTGTTGAAATGACAATTCCCATTTGGGAGAGTGAAAAGCTTGTTGCAACACCTACTTTAGGCTGCGACAGGAACAAAAATAAATTTCCAGAAGCCCAAATAAGGCCAGGAATAATATTCCTGATGGCATATTTGTTAAATGGCTTGTGTTTATAGGTTAGAATTAATCCTCCTATTACCATGCCGATGGCTTGAGGAAATAATGCAGACCATCCATCCACATTCATTAGCCTGGCGATGACTACATATACCAGGTAACCCAGAGTAGAAAGAAGAAGTGTGATGATCCCTTTATTAAAGCCTCCGTTTTGCTTCTCCGCATTTTTGTCATTTAAGGATGCTAAAATAATACCAATGATAATGAATGCCAAAGCTAAAATCCCAAAAATTACAGCAGTCGAAGTATCCCATTCTTTAAACACAATTACCCCGAAAAGGGAGGTTGCAACGAGCTGCATGCCGGTTGATATGGGCATGGTTCTTGAGACTCCTATATATTCAATACTTTTTAATTGATTGCTTTGGCCAAGTGACCAGAACAACCCGGATATGATCCCAATTAAGAAAATATAAGGTGTCAATACCGGATGGATGGTTAAATAAATGATAATCGAGAAAATGAGTGCTCCAAGGGTTGTACCAAGTGTTTGGCTATAGGCGCCTCCCCCAAGTTTTACATTAAACAGCACAATGCTTCCCCAGAAAATTGCAGGAAGAAGAGCCAGTAGTATATCCATGATGCAGAATCCTTCTTTCGGCAATTAATTATTTTATATTTGGTAACTTTATGTAACCATATTATACCCAACAAAGTCGTTCGTCAATACTTATTCAGGTAATTTAGGCTGTAAAATGATGGAGGGAACCGTCCCAACTTTTAAGGTTGACGGTTACTTAAAGTAACATATTGGTTGTAAGGAGTGAAGTGGAACAAGCGGGCAGCACTATTAAGATTTCCGGCTGATTTTTGCTTACGTTGCCGCATCTGCCTCTAAGGCGAAATCAACATGAAAAGCTGTGAGCCTGGCATTAAAAAGCAAAAGAGCACCCCTGCCAGGGCAAAGCTTTTCGCTGGCAAAGGCACTCTTCCTGCAATATTATTTGGATAAACGCTTCATCAATTCAGCTTTTTCTGCTTCAAATCCTGGTTTACCAAGCAATGCAAACATGTTGCGCTTATATGCTTCAACACCCGGCTGATCAAATGGGTTTACGCCCATAAGCAAGCCGCTGATTCCGCAGGCTTTTTCGAAGAAGTATACCATTTCTCCAAAAGTGAATTCGTTTAACTCATCAAGTTCAACTGCAAGGTTTGGCACATTACCATCCACATGTGCAAGCACTGTTCCTTGGAATGCGTTTTTATTTACTTCGTCCATAGTTTTTCCAGCAAGGAAATTTAATCCATCAATGTTAGCAGGGTCTTCCTGAATTGTTACATCGATAGCAGGTTTCTTAACTTGAAGAACTGTTTCTAACAAGTCTCGGCGTCCTTCTTGTACATATTGGCCCATGGAATGTAAATCTGTTGTGAAATCTACAGATGCAGGGAATAATCCTTTTTGATCTTTTCCTTCACTTTCACCAAACAGCTGTTTCCACCATTCAGAAACATAATGAAGGTTTGGCTCGTAGTTTACAAGCAATTCAATTGTTTTTCCTTTGCGGTAAAGAGCATTCCTTACTGCTGCATACTGGTAGCTCTCGTTTGATTCAAGCTCAGGATTATTATATTTTTTAGCTGCTGCTGCTGCACCTTCCATCATTTTGTCGATATCAAGGCCGGCTGCCGCGATTGGCAATAATCCGACTGCAGTCAATACAGAGTAGCGTCCGCCTACGTCATCAGGAATCACGAAGGTTTCGTACCCTTCTTCATCAGCAACCTGTTTTAAAGCGCCTTTAGCTTTGTCTGTAGTTGCATAAATACGTTTTTTAGCTTCTTCTTTTCCGTATTTTTTCTCCATATAGTCACGGAAGATGCGGAAAGCAATAGCTGGTTCAGTTGTTGTACCTGATTTAGAAATAACATTAACGGAAATGTCTTTACCTTCTAAAAGCTCCAGCAAGTGTGTGATATAAGAAGGACTGATATTTTGTCCTGCGAAGTATACTTGTGTTGTATCTTTCATCTGATTATGGAAAGTATGTGTTAATGCATCAATCGCAGCACGTGCGCCGAGGTATGAACCGCCAATCCCGATTACAACGAGAGCATCAGAATTTGAACGAATCCTTTTAGCAGCTTCCTTAATACGGGCGAATTCTTCTTTGTCATATGCTTCAGGAAGGTCAACCCATCCTAAATAATCAGAGCCAGGACCTTTTTTTTCATGTAGCATATGATGTGCTGTTTTTACGAATTCGCCAAGATTATCTACTTCACTTTGCTGCATAAAAGACAAAGCATTTTTATAATCAAAAGATATAGTCATGAGGCAATTCTCCTTTTTTATTCTAATTTATGAACCTTAAGCTTAAAGCCCTGTCAAATTTGCATGGTAATTTCCGCTTCGATAAACCATGTGAAGGAATGACCAATGTACATTCACGTAAGCATTTCTTAAAAAAAAGACAAAAAAAAGATTTAGGGGTGAAAATTCCACCCCGTAAATCAGTTTTCATTCATTATTTGCTTACAACTTTTTCCCAATCAGTTGAGAACTTTTCCATTCCTTGGTCAGTCAATGGATGCTTAGTAAGCTGTTCAACTACTTTAAGAGGCATAGTTGCAATATGTGCTCCTGCCATTGCTACACGTGTAACGTGATCTGCGTGGCGGACAGATGCTGCAATGATTTGTGTATCAAGATTATGAGTACGGAATAAAGCTGCAATTTTTTCTACTAAAAGAACTCCATCTTCAGAGATATCATCTAAACGGCCCAAGAATGGAGAAACATAAGTAGCTCCAGCACGAGCAGCCAATAGCGCCTGATTCACTGTAAAGATCAAAGTGATGTTCGTTCTAACACCTTTTTTAGTCAAGTAACGGCAAGCTTCCAAACCGGCAACAGTCATCGGAAGTTTAATTGTAACTTTTTTGTCTCCGCCGTTGATTTTAATAAGCTCATTAGCTTCAGCGATCATATCTTCAGCAGTAAGAGCAATTGGAGTAACTTCAGCAGATACAGATTCTACATCTGGAACAGCCTGGCAGATTTCTGCGATGCGGTCTTCAAACTTAACGCCTTCTTTAACAACTAGAGAAGGGTTAGTAGTTACACCAGATAAAATACCCATTTTGTAGCCTTTTTTGATTTCATCAAGGTTTGCAGTATCTAAGAAAAATTTCATGTTGAATAGCCTCCATTTGATTTATTATGTCTAAAAAAGGTCCCAAGACACAATAGGCGTTACGTGCCTTAGGACGTTATAACAGGTTTATTAGTTCTTTTCTACAGCGTGTCCGCCAAACTCGTTACGTAGTGCAGCGACAACTTTACCATTGAAAGTGTCTTGATCTAGTGAACGGTAGCGCATTAATAGGGACATAGCAATAACTGGAGTTGCTGCCTGAAGGTCAAGAGCTGTTTCAACAGTCCATTTTCCTTCACCTGAAGATTGCATGATTCCTTTGATGCCGTCAAGCTTAGCGTCTTTAGAGAATGCATTTTCAGTAAGTTCCATTAACCATGAACGGATTACAGAACCATTGTTCCATACTTTTGCAACTTTTTCATAGTCAAAGTTGAAATCACTTTTCTCAAGGACTTCAAAGCCTTCGCCGATAGCAGCCATCATACCGTACTCAATGCCGTTATGAACCATTTTCAAGAAATGGCCGCTTCCGATGTTTCCTGCATACAGGTAACCATTTTCAACAGCTGTATCACGGAAGATAGGCTCAACGATATCCCATGCTTCTTGATCTCCGCCGACCATGTAGCAAGCTCCGTTACGAGCGCCTTCCATACCGCCAGAAGTACCTGCATCCATGAAGCGAACGCCAGTTTCTTTCAAATCATTGTAGCGGGCAATAGACTCTTTGTAATGAGAGTTTCCTGCTTCGATTACGATATCTCCTTCAGAAAGGAAAGGTTTGATTTCGCCGATAACTGAATCTACAACAGAGTGAGGAACCATAATCCAAAGAACTCTTGGCTTTTCTAAAGATTCAACAAGCTCTTTTAAGCTTGAAGTGCCTTTAGCACCATATTTTTGCATTTCTTCAACAGCACTGGCATTTAAGTCAAATGCCACTACTTCGTGTTTGTGATCGATTAAGTTCATTCCAATATTTAATCCCATTTTACCTAAACCAACTAAACCTACTTGCATGCTAATTGCCTCCTCAAGTTTGGAAGATATATGCTTTACGCTTATATCTTCCTTCAAACATCATGTAATTATTTCTTTTTTGTATAAATTACAGCAAGCTTTTTGCTGTTTTAACAACATTTTCAACAGAGAATCCGAACATAGCCAATACTTCATTGCCTGTTCCTGATGCTCCGAATTGGTTGATGCTGACAGTCTTTCCTTCAAATCCTACGAAACGTTCCCATCCAAGTGAAGTACCAGCTTCGATAGATACACGTTTTTTGATAGAAGATGGAAGAACTTTTTCTTTGTACTCGCTGCTTTGTGCGCCGAATAGCTCCCAGCTTGGCATTGCAACTACACGCACTGAAAGGTTTTCTTTTTCCAACTCTGCTTTTGCGTCTGCTGCTAATGAAACTTCAGATCCAGTGGCAATCAGGATAAGCTCAGGATTTTCGTTTGTTTCAGTTAGGATATATCCGCCTTTTTTCAGGTTTTCTACATTGCCTTTTGTTTCTTCAAATACAGGAAGGTTTTGACGGCTAAGAACAAGCACAACTGGACCTTCTGTTTGCTGAAGTGCATATGCCCATGCATTTGCTGTTTCATTGGCATCTGACGGGCGGATAACAGTCAAGCCAGGAATTGCACGCAATGCTGCAAGATGCTCAACTGGCTCATGTGTAGGGCCATCTTCGCCTACAGCGATTGAATCATGTGTGAACACAAACGTTACAGGCAATTTAGAGATTGCTGCCATACGGATTGCTGGACGAAGATAATCATTGAAAACAAAGAATGTACTTACGAATGGCTTTACTCCGCCATGAAGAGCCATACCATTTCCAGCTGCACCCATTGCATGCTCGCGTACGCCGAAATAGATGTTTCTTCCAGCATCTGATTGAACTGCAAATGCTTCTTCACCTTTAATCTCAGTCATAGTTGAGTGAGAAAGGTCGGCACTTCCTCCAAAGATGGAAGGAACAGTTTTCACATAATGGTTGATTGCTTCTCCGCTTGCTACCCTTGTAGAGATTGCCTTATCAGGTGAGAATGTAAGAACATCCTTGGCATCAATTAAAACTTCGCCCTTGATTGCTTTTTCAAGCTCATTAGCTAATTCAGGGTAAGCTTCTTTATAAGAAGAGAATAAATCATTCCATTTGCTTTCTGTTTGTGCGCCTTGTTCCTTAAGCTCTGCAAAGTGAGCTTTCACTTCTTCTGGAACATAGAAGTCTTCATCGAATAACCAGCTGTAAGCTTTCTTGGTTAATAGTGCTTCTTCTGCACCAAGCGGAGCACCATGGGCCTTGTTTGAACCGGCAACTTTCGGGCTTCCGAAACCGATGATAGTCCTTACTTCGATTAGTGTAGGCTGCTCAGTGTTTTTCTTAGCTTCTTCGATTGCTTTAGAAACAGCTTCTACATCGTTTCCTTCTTCAACGCGAAGGTACTGCCAGTTAGCGGACTCTGCTCTTTTTTGGATGTTTTCTGAGAAAGAAAGGTTCAATTCTCCGTCCAAAGAAATATCATTTGAATCATAAAGAACAACCAATTTATCAAGTTTCATGTGTCCAGCCATTGACATAGCTTCGTATGAGATGCCTTCTGAAAGGTCACCGTCACCAACAAGTGCATATGTGTAGTGGTCAATTACTGATTTATCTTCTTTATTGAATTTTCCGGCTAAGTGCTTTTCAGCCATTGCCATGCCTACCGCAGTCGCAATACCTTGTCCAAGAGGGCCGGTTGTTGCTTCAACACCGTCAGTATGGCCGACTTCTGGGTGTCCAGGAGTTTTGCTGTTCAATTTACGGAAGCTTTTCAAGTCATCAATTGAAACATCATAGCCTGCAAGGTGAAGCATGCTGTACAGCATGCTTGAACCATGTCCTGCAGAAAGAACGAAACGGTCGCGGTTGAACCATTTTGAATTTCCAGGATTGTAGTTCAAATGGTTTGCCCAAAGTGCATAAGCCATTGGAGCTGCACCCATTGGTAATCCCGGATGGCCGGAATTTGCTGCGTTAATAGCATCGATTGATAATGTACGGATAGTATTGACTGCTAATTGCTGGATTTCTGTTGTCATGCTTTTTAATCCCCCATCACGTTTTTTCGTTTTCGTTATTTTTGCAGTGTTAATTCATTTCCTTTGATAGTGCCTTCTCCATCAAGCCACCATTTAAAGCCATCTTCCTTAAGCAGATTATGGACAGCATCAGGGCCATAGGAGCCTGATTTGTATGATTGAAGAGGAACCAGGTTCTTTTCAAATGCATTCAGAATTGGCTGTACATACTTCCAGGATAATTCAACTTCATTCCAGTGAGCAAAGAAAGTTGAATCGCCGCGGAGTGCATCGTGAATTAAAAGCTCATATGCTTCAGGAACATCATGGTTATCTGTCACATAATCGATTTTAATCGGTTCAATCTTTCCGCCGTTCCCCGGATTTTTACTATTAAGTAGTAATGAGACACCCTCGTTCGGATTAATTTCAACCACTAAAAGATTTGGCGCAGTTTCTTCACTGCCTTTTCCATATAATTCTTTTAGAGGGTTTTTGAATTCAACCACGATGCGCGTAGACTTTTCTTTCATTCTTTTCCCTGTGCGGATATAGAAAGGTACACCAGCCCAGAATTCATCATCGATCCATAATCTTGCACCGATGAAAGTATCATTTTGTGAAGTCTCTTCAATGCCAGGTTCTGACTTATAGCCAACTACCTCTTTGCCATTGATTTCGCCTTCAGCATATTGTCCGCGAATAACCTGGGAAGCAACATCTTCCTCCGTTAATGGACGAAGAGATTCAAGTACCTTCCTTTTTTCATCGCGGATATCAGTAGCGCTAATCCGCTTAGGAAGATGCATGGCAGTCATCATCAGCATTTGAAGCATGTGATTTTGGAACATATCCCGAATCGCACCAGATTGATCATAATAGCCTGCACGCTCTTCAACACCGACGATTTCCGCAGCTGTAATTTGCACGTTAGCGATATATTGGTTATTCCAAAGTGCCTGAAGTACAGGGTTCGCGAATTCCAGTGCCTCAAGGTTTTGTACCATTGGCTTGCCAAGATAGTGGTCAATGCGGTACACCTCATCTTCATCGAAAGACTGGCTTAACTTAGCATTCAGCTCTCGTGCAGATTCAAGGTCATGCCCAAATGGTTTTTCGATGATCAGGCGTTTCCAGCCTGAAACTGATCCTAATCCGCTTTCCTTAATATTGCCTGCGATAATATCAAAGAACTTAGGTGCAACCGACAAATAGAACATACGGTTTTGTGAAATTTGCAATTCTTGTTCGCGCTTTTCAACAAGCTCGAGCAATTTAGTGAAGTCCTCTTTGTCTGTAGCATTCAAAGTAGTGTAAGCGAAAGCTGACAGGAATTTTTCCATCTTTGCAGAATCGTTATTTTTGCTGCGGGAAAATGTATTGATTGACTCTTCTACATACTGCTGAAATTCAGTATGCGACATAGTACTTCTTCCCAAACCAACAACAGAAAAAACATCTGGCATCTTATTTTCCATAAACAAATTATAAAGGGCAGGGTATATTTTTCTTTTAGCTAAATCACCTGTTCCCCCGAATAAAACAAAGGTCATGGTATCCATGGTAATCCCCCTTTTGTATAAAAAGATCCTTAAATCTAAAGATCGAATTAAATGTTCTTATATTCACATTGGTAACATAACGTAACCATAATAACTCTTTACATTTAACAGGTCAAGCGATTTGTGTATATATTGTGAACAGCTATAAAGCCTTTTATATCAATGGTGCAAGCTGAATTACCCCATAAATCCAGGTATATTCGTAATGGTAGCGGTTGCAAAAACCACTCATTCCAGGTTACTAAAAATCAATTAGATTAAATTATCCGAACATTTCACACTGTACAAAAGCCCTGCAATTACAGACATTTCCCTGTCAATACCTAAATCCTGTAAATCATATAGAGAGCATTTCAAGAATTTACATATAAAAAATAATATCTCCATCATGCATCCATACCTTATTAGCATGTAAAAAAAACGGATTTTCAAACAAAGAATGGTTTGGAAGAAATGTAAAAAGAAATGTTGAACCGCATTTAATCGGATTTTTACCTGCATTTCTTATATGTATGTACCCTTCCATCGCAGCCTTTTAAATAAACTATATAAGCCTTTATACATCCATTAATCAAATGAGGTTACTTTTTGTGGTGCCTGAATGAAAGCTATCCATCGTTTAGTTCTGCTTCAGAACATATAAAGGAATTGACATAATATATTTATGTTTTTAATTTTAAACTTGGTCTTTCTGCTGATCCGGTATTAATAATTCTTTTTACTTTCCAAATTTTCTAAAAACATATACAATAAAGTAGATACTTAAAACCTTACCAGGAGGGATGCTTAATGAAGATCATGAGCAACGAGCAGTTAGTGGTTTCATATCGTAATGCAGTATCGACGGAAAAGGATAAGGATGTTATCAGGTGTTTAAAAAACGAAATTGACAAACGCGGACTAAGGCCATATAAAAATTAATTGTCAAATCCCGCCCAGAAACCTGGGCGGGATTTTTATATGTGCTCCTATACCGAGTATATTTTTAAATATTTATTAAGATCAAAATCCCCCATTTTAAAAACAGAGGACTTTAAAGGACATGTAGCTTCTGCCCCATCCAGCTGACAGCCAAAAAAGGACGCTTCCACAAATTCACTTTGTTTTCTGTGCCTTAAAAAAGGAAACAATATAAATACTTTTAAACTGCTTCACAATGAATGCTGTCTTTAAGATACGTTTAAAGAATAAGAAAGCAGGCAATTAACGAAGTATAAAAGGAGGAGTGAAATATGCCATACAATTCGCTAAACGAACTTCCTGAAGCAGTGAAGGATAACCTTCCTTATCATGCCCAGGAAATTTTTAAAGAAGCCTTCAATTCAGCGAGCAAGGAATATAAAGAAGAAGAAACCGCATTTAAAGTGGCGTGGAGTGCTGTAAAGCATGAATATAAAAAAAACAGTGATGATAAATGGGTTAAAAAATAAGGGGAAATGAAATTAGAAACTTGAAAAAAGCTGGTTTAATGGGATTTTCACCATTAAACCAGCTTTTTTCCTTCCCGCTGTTTTGAGGGTGAAATTCTTGTTCATGCCAGTTATGATTGGTTTTGTACGCTTTATGAATGTTTGTGCGGCTTCAAGAGTCAGTGATGCTGGATGGGCTTCTTCATCACTCCACACTTCATAAACATAAACAGCATTTAATTCAGAAATATTCACGAGATATATTTGACATAAATCCAGATTCATCATGACATCTGCTGCTTCCAGCAATATCTGTCAATGTGTCACTCTCCCCCTCTTGAACAGTAAACTTACCCAGCAAACTATATTTATTCATAATGCCCACCTGTTTTTACCGTCTGCGACCTATTTACATATAGAGTCCTCATGACTATAGCAGGGGAGATTTCACCCCATAAGCATTCAAAAAGAACATCTTCTTCAATATTAATATTTCCTCCATTACCCTGCAGACAGAATTTCATCAAAATATTTAAGCTGTCATCAAGCCGTGCCACATGGCAAGAAAGCATTCCCTCAGGAAGTTTAAGGTGAAGACCTGATATATAGCTGTTACCTTTTTGCTTGTTCGAAGAGAAGAAAGCGTTATCACGAAATTTCCGGGAATCTATCTTGCAGAAAGGTTTTCTTTCTCCCTCAGCAAACCGGCCATCCAGCATATAATTTTCTAGCTCATGCAGGACAGCCAGAGATTATTATTCCATGATATGGAATGCCTTATGATTGTGGACGTTTACCAGCATTTTTTATTGCATATCATTCAGGCAGGTGCCTTTATAGGCCCTAGTTGTGTAATATTTCATTGCCTGTTCCATAGGTTTTGTAGTACCGAAAATTATTTTTTCCACTTTTTCACGGTAATTTTTGTACCCTCACCAACGGCAGAGTCAATTTCAAATTCATCCATAAGCCGTTTCACACCAGGAACGCCGGCACCAAGGCCCCCAGATGTGGTATACCCGTCTTCCAGTGCTTTTTTTATATCAGGAATCCCAGGACCCTCATCAGCCGCAATCACTTTAATACCATCCTTATTTTCTTTTTTTATGGCCTCTATTATGATTTTGCCCGGCAATGCATACTTATAAATATTCCTAGCCAATTCTGAAATGGATGTGGTTATTCTTGATTGATCAACAAGGCTGAAATCCAGCTCTTTGCTGACTTTTCTTCCTGTTTGGCGAGCCAGGACTATGTCCATTTCATTGTTAATGTCGATAACAATGGATTTTTCACTTTCATCAAATGACTGCAGCATAAAATCTACCAAACACCTCACCCTAATAAATTATTTAATTTCTCAACACCATTCTCTAGATCAATAGCTGTATCTATGCCTGAAAGATGGATTCCAAGCTCTATTAAAGTGATGGCAACAGCTGGCTGTATGCCTGTCAGCACTACCTTTGCTCCCATCAGGTTAGCCATGCTTACAACATCACCTAATACTTTTGCAATGAAAGAATCCACCATATCCAAAGAAGTCAAATCTATGACCACTCCATTTGCGCTTGTTTCATGTATCTTCTTTAACAGATCTTCCTGAAGCATGATTGCACTTTCATCATCTAATTCTACTTGTATTGAAACCAGCAGCATTTCTTTTAGTTTTAATATAGGTATCCTCAAACTGATCCTCCTAGTCCAAGTGTAATATTTAGCGTAATTGCATAATATAAATATATCTATAAGAATAGCCAGTAACCGATAGACAGCATATCTCCATGATTATAAAACTAAATAGGTATGCTAGCAATGTTTTTAACTGGGCAAAGCGGTTCTGCCATATAAACATGTTATTTCTGGCTATTAAGCCCCAGTGTTCCTTTCTAAGAGGTAAAAGCTTTTGCATATTTTTCCCGTGTGAAAAATCAAAAATCAGCAAAAATTCATATAGAGTTTTAGTGAGGTTTTCGCAACTAAATGTTTATAATTTTATAAAAAAGGATATCATACCATAGTCTTGAAAAACTAAATACAGCTGAGGTGTAATAATAGTGATTTCAGAAAATGAAAAGAACATCATGGCACTTGAACTGTTAAAACTTACAGACGATTATTTTAAATGTCCGTTTCCGGAAATCAAATCTTTAATATACTCGGATATTGAACTCCTTAAGAAAATTATTTATTAATAAAAGACTTTTGTACCGTTCTTCAATTGATTCCTCATAAAAGCCTTCCTTAAATCAGGGTCATCACCTGCACTTCATTTTATTGCTTATTATCGAGACTCATTTTTTTTATTCTATATTGAAGGCTTTGGCGGCTGATTCCAAGCATTTCAGCAGTTTTTGTGATGTTGTGCGAATTAATTTCCAAGGCCTTTTTAAGATAGCTTTTTTCTGCCTCTTTCAAATGTTTTTTTAATGAAGTAATTTTTTCTGGATTACTATCTTTTTTGGCGGCCATCTGTATTGGGTTTGCCTGTTTAAACATAAATTTATTTCTATAATGAAAAGGCAAATGTGCATACTCTATGCTTTCTTCATCCATGATTAAATTCATGGCACCTTCCACGATATGTTCTAATTCCCTGACATTCCCCGGCCAATCATATTGATAAAATGAAGACAGCACCTCTCCTTCCACTTCTTTTACTTCCATCTGAAAAAGGGAATTGTAAGCGGCAATAAAGCTTTCGACAAGCGGCTCGATATCTTCCATTCTATTTCTTAATGGCGGTATAAACAAAGTGACAACCCCCAGCCTGTAATACAGATCTTTACGCAGATGGCCATTTGCTATCGCTTCTATCGGATCTTCATTAATTGTAGCAATTATTCTGACATCAACCGGGATATCCTTGCTGTCCCCGATTCGCCTTATGCTCCTTTCCTGCAAAACCCTTAATAGCTTTGCCTGAAGACTGATATTGAGGGAATTAATTTCATCAAGCAGCAAAGTCCCTCCATCCGCCTGCTCAAACAACCCTGGATAATCAACAGATCCTGTGAAGGCCCCTTTTTTTGTCCCGAATAAAATGCTTTCCAGCAGATTATCTGGAATCGCTGCACAGTTTTGAGAAACGAAAGGAGAAGCTGATCTTGCAGAGCCATTATGTATGCTTTGGGCAAAAAGCTCTTTACCGGTTCCTGTCTCCCCAATAATAAGGACAGATGATGACGTTCGTGTCGCCCTTTTGGCATGTTCTATCACTTCTTTTATTAATGAGCTTTCTCCAATAATACTTTCAAAAGTATAAGCAGTGTCTCCTTTCCTTGCGGCATTATTCCTGATAAGTTTTTCGAGCTTGGTAACATCCCGGGCTATCTCGGCAGCCCCCCTGATCTCTCCGTTTATCAGCAAAGGAAATGTATTATTGATGGTGGTAATTTCCTTTCCTTTGTTATTAAAGTATGTTTGCTTAACATTCTTTGTTTCTTTTCCTTTGTGGAGAGCCTGCAAAAGTGTACTTTCCTGATCACTTTTAAATTTAAAAACTTCCAGCAGATTTTTATCAATCACATCCATTAACTCCATAGATTCCATCTGCATCATCTTTTTGTTGTAGACAATGGTTTGGCCGTTTTCATCAATAACATGCAGGCCTATATCCATTCCATCGATAATCTGCTTAAAAACCTCACTTAAAAAAGTTTTGTGCATTAAGGTTGTCTCCCTTTCCATACGTTTCTGTTATTTTATCTGCGAATGAACGATTATGCAAAAAAAATTTGCACTACAAGTGCAAAAAAAATTATACTCTGCCAATTTTTTTTGCAGTTTTCGCTGCCAGCATTCGTAGCATGCCTTAATTTTCATTTTGGCATAAAACTTGCATTAAACATAAGTGGAGAATCAATGACATGATAACAGGAGGCTTACAAATGACGATCATTACAAAATCACAGGAAATCATTGAGAAAACAATCCATTATGGCGCGAATAACTACCATCCGCTTCCAATCGTTATATCACAGGCAGAGGGCGTTTGGGTTCAGGATCCGGAAGGCAATAAATATATGGATATGCTTAGTGCCTATTCTGCCGTAAACCAAGGCCACAGACACCCTAAAATCATACAGGCATTGAAGGATCAGGCTGACCGGATCACTTTAACCTCAAGAGCCTTTCATAACGACCAGCTCGCACCTTTTTATGAAGCTGTATCAAAATTAACCGGCAAGGAAATGATTCTGCCCATGAATACAGGCGCGGAAGCTGTTGAAACTGCTTTTAAAGCTGCAAGGCGCTGGGCTTATGACAGGAAGGGTGTTACTGAAAACCGTGCTGAAGTGATTGTTTGTGAAGGTAATTTCCACGGTAGGACAATGACAGCTGTTTCCCTTTCATCTGATCCTGAATATAAACGCGGCTTCGGTCCGATGCTTCCCGGAATCAAAATAATCCCTTATGGTGATTTGGAAGCATTAAAGTCAGCCATCACCCCTGACACTGCTGCATTTCTAATTGAGCCTATCCAGGGAGAAGCTGGCATAGTCATTCCGCCTAAAGGTTTCCTGAAGCAGGCTTTGGAGTTATGCAAAGATAACAATGTATTATTTATAGCAGATGAAATTCAATCAGGATTGGGCCGGTCTGGAAAGACCTTTGCCTGTGAATGGGATGATGTTACACCAGATATGTACATTCTTGGGAAAGCTCTTGGCGGCGGAGTATTCCCTATTTCTTGTGTAGCAGCAAATAAAGAGATTCTAGATGTATTCAACCCGGGTTCACATGGCTCAACATTTGGCGGCAACCCGCTCGCCTGTGCGGTATCAATCGCTTCCTTGCAGGTATTGGAGGAAGAAAAACTTGCTGAACGTTCTTTTGAACTCGGAAACTACTTTATGGATGAATTATCACAAATAAAAAATCCAAAAATCAAGGATGTTCGCGGCAGAGGACTATTTATCGGAGTGGAATTGTCTGAAGCAGCGAGACCATATTGTGAACTGCTTAAGAATGAAGGCCTATTATGCAAAGAAACTCATGATACGGTGATCCGATTTGCCCCTCCTTTAATGATATCTAAAGAAGACCTTGATTGGGCGATCGAAAAAATCAGAAAGGTTCTTTCATAAACTGTTTTCTTCCTTATGAAAATGCACTATTAAATATTCAGCCCACATGATTCCGGAGCAGTCATTTTGATGCTTCCGGTAATCTTTTTAGCGCGAATTAGCAACAGCTCATTCGTTATATGAATATATTATATTTCCCTTTCTTGTTCAAAGATTTTAGAATATAATGAAAACACCCATTGGAAGCGTTTACGCAAAGGTTTAAGGAGAGATATCATGAACCCTGAATACAGTCAAAATAATGAACTGAAACGGACCATGAAGTCCAGGCACCTCTTTATGATCTCTCTCGGCGGGGTTATTGGGACAGGCTTCTTTCTAAGTACAGGATATACAATCAATCAGGCAGGGCCAGCTGGTGCAATACTCTCCTATCTAGTCGGAGGATTTATTATGTTTTTGACAATGTTATGCCTCGGAGAGCTTTCAGTGGCAATGCCGGTATCGGGTTCTTTCCAGACATATACAACCAAATTCATTGGTCCTGCAACCGGATTTACGGTCGGCTGGCTATACTGGCTTGGCTGGGCTGTAACTGTGGCGGTGGAATTTCTGTCTGCGGGACAGCTTATGCAAAGGTGGTTTCCTGGTTCTCCTGTGTGGATATGGTGTGCTTTATTTGCGGCTGTTCTTTTCGCATTAAATGCGCTATCGGCAAAAGCGTTTGGTGAAGCGGAATTCTGGTTTGCAAGCATTAAGGTATTTGCCATTATCATGTTCATCATCCTCGGGGGAGCTGCCATGTTCGGATTCATTGAAATGAAGGGCGGGCAGCCTGCCCCAATGCTCGGCAATTTCTTTAAAGACGGTCTCTTCCCTAATGGTTTTGCCATTCTGTTAGTTACCATGATTTCAGTTAATTTCTCCTTTCAAGGAACCGAGTTGATTGGCATTGCAGCAGGTGAAAGCGAAAATCCCGAGAAGACGATTCCACGTTCAATCAGGCAGACTGTATGGAGAACATTGTTTTTCTTTGTTCTGGCTATCTTTGTGCTGGCCGGGCTGATTCCCTGGAAAAAAGCAGGAGTAATTAATAGTCCATTCGTAGTTGTATTTGACAGTATGGGTATCCCTTATGCTGCAGATATAATGAATTTTGTAATTCTTACTGCACTATTGTCTGTAGCAAATTCAGGAATGTATGCCGCATCACGCATGCTGTTTTCTTTGGCTAAAGAGGGAATGGCTTCACCTTTGCTCGGCAAAGTCAACCGGAAGGGCATTCCGATGAACTCGCTTCTTCTTACTTTAGGTGTGGCATGCCTTTCACTGCTGTCTAGTGTAGTGACGCCTGGAACAGTTTATGTTTGGCTATTATCACTGGCAGGTCTTGGAGCACAAGTGGGCTGGATTTCCATTACAGCTTCACAGCTGATGTTCCGCAGAAAGTTCCTGCGTCAGGGCGGACGAGCTGAGGATCTGAAATTCAAAACACCTTTTTACCCGCTCCTTCCGCTTTTAGGTCTTATTTTAAACAGTATTGTCATGATCAGCCTCGCTTTTGATGCAGAACAGCGCATGGCACTATATTGCGGAATCCCATTCATGCTTGCATGCTACATCATTTATTTTATTAAAATAAAAAAACAGCAAACTAAAATTGAGGTTGAATTGCAGCTTAAAACAAAAAAGCAAATGATTGTCTGATAGGATCTATCTCCTTCAGAAAAGATAGACTACTATACATAGATTTGGAGAGATATATATGAATAAGAAGGTTACCATTATAGGAATGCCGATGGATTTGGGACAAATGAGGCGGGGTGTTGATATGGGGCCAAGCGCCATCCGTTATGCAGGAATCGTTGAAAGATTGCAGAACTTGAACCTTGAAGTACGCGATAATGGCGATATACCTGTCGGAAGGCCAGAGGTGGTCATTGATCCCGACACTAAAATGCGCAACCTTGAATTAGTGGCAGATAGAAGCAGCATCCTTGCAGAGGAAGTTTATAGTGCCATAGAAAGAGGCGAATTTCCGCTGGTGCTGGGCGGCGACCACAGCATTGCGATCGGCACCCTTGCAGGAACTGCCAAGCACTATCCTAACCTTGGAGTGATCTGGTATGATGCACATGGAGATCTAAACACAGCCGAGACTTCCCCGTCCGGTAATATTCATGGCATGCCGCTTGCTGCAAGCCTTGGGATTGGCCATCCTTCACTGACAGACATTGGCGGGTTCTCACCGAAAATCAAACCTGAAAATGTTGTAATCATTGGTGCACGTTCACTGGACGAAGGTGAAAAAGAATTAATCAAAAATAAAGGAATCAAAGTATATACAATGCATGAAATAGACAGGCTTGGCATGACAAAGGTAATGGAAGAAACCATCGCTTACCTTAAGGAAAGGACAGACAGCGTTCATCTTTCCCTTGATCTGGATGGATTAGATCCTCTTGATGCACCGGGTGTAGGAACTCCGGTGATGGGCGGTATCAGTTACCGGGAGAGCCACTTGGCGATGGAAATGCTTGCAGAAGCAAACATCATTACCTCAGCCGAATTCGTTGAAGTCAATCCGATCCTGGATGAAAAAAATAAAACAGCCATGGCTGCAGTAGCATTAATGGGATCTTTGCTTGGCGAAAAATTATTATGATAGAATCCTGACCTGCTTATCCTAATGCCGCTGAAAAATCCTTAAAGCATATTGTGGATTGGCCTGTTGGTTACACAGCAGGATGCCAAACAGCCTGGCGGATGAAATAAAAAAGCCATATCCCCTGCTATTTATGGGATATGGTTTTTTTGTATCCCGCTTCTGCAATCAAATATGTTTTCCTCTCTAGTGATAGTCATAAATGAGGAAATAATAACATATATAACAAGGCTGTATGTTTATATTATCTATTTATTCTGTGAAGCTTTTTTCTTTTTGGGACTGCCAGCGCTTTCCATATGTTTGCCAGCAATAATCCGTCCAGAAGATATGTTAATCCTCCAATCTCCAAATAAGCTGCTATACTGACTGCTGCCGCCATAAACCCAAAGATGATTTGATCTTTATATTTTGCAGGTGAAGTTGGAGGATCTGTAATCATAAAAAAGGCCAAAAATAGAGTTGAATTTATAAATGGCGGACGGAAGACTTCTCCTGTCATTTTCAAATGAAACAGGTTTATTAGTGCAAAAAATAAAAAATAAACACCAAGAAACGTAAGAACCTGCGGGAATTTGTTCACTTTTTCCGTTACTGCGAATCCGCCTATCATAACAAGGAGAAGGAGCCATGGAGAAACCAATGACATGCCTCCCCACCAGCTGTGACCGCTTGAAAATAATATAATCGACGCAAAAAGCCCAAAGGCAGCAGGATTAAAAATGGGTTTTTTATTTAAAACAATCAGGTGCTTTGATAGTATGCTGATAAAGGTAATAATGATCACCTCATACCAAGGCACCTCCGTGCTCAGGACCATTGAAAGAATTAAAGCGGAAATGATGCCACCATCTACCTTGAATTTCTGCCTTTTTTTCAGCTTTGCAAAAGCTAAATCGGCCAAGACAGCTGCCATCATAGCAGAACAAGTATTTATTAGTCCTTGTCTAAGGCTGCTGCCCCAAATGCCGGCAGCAAATAAGACAATTAAGATCATTATAAGATAGCCTTTAGGAGTGTTTATGAATCTTTGAAATTTGTTTTTCTTTTTCTTATATTCAGGGTGGCGATAGGCCATTCTAGTAAAAGAATTTTCTTTTCTGTTTTCCATGTGTGTATATTTCAAATTATTCATAGTAATACCTCTCTATTCCGCTTGTTACTTTCAATTCCAATGCAGGAGTTATCATGATTCCTTCTGCTCCGTGTTCCTCCAAAAGGATTAAGCCTTTTTCGGGTCCCAGGATGAAGGCTGCTGTTGACAAAGCATCCGAGAGCATGGCGAATGGAGAAATGGCTGTACAGCTCAAAATTTCATTGCTGGATATCTGTTTCACTGGATCGAAAAGATGATGAACTCTATTATT
Organism: Bacillus sp. MUM 13; assembly: GCF_001866725.1. NCBI lineage: Bacteria > Bacillati > Bacillota > Bacilli > Caryophanales > Bacillaceae > Bacillus > Bacillus sp. MUM 13. Next base: position 12,783 of record NZ_MLYQ01000102.1, on the reverse strand, counting down.
TTTTTTACTTTTTCTTTCATAACTGCCTGATGTACAAACAGCGCAATCCGAGATTTTCAATTTACATAAGATCTGCATAGAATCCAAGGGGTGCTGTATCCCCACTTTCCAGGGTGTTCCGATTCCATTTACCCCTTTTGCAAAGATATCTCCTCCTGCATTTATGCAGAATCCCTCAAATTCATCCAGCTCTCTTCGTGCTAAATCTACGGCCAACCCCTTCGCAACAGCCCCTAAATCAAGGATAAGGGGTTTTGTGAGCATCACCGTTTGCTTCTTTTCATCTATCAATACATCCTTATAGCTTACATTCAGTCCTGCCCTAAAGTCCGAGCTATTTATTTCTCCTGTTAAATAGTTTTTATTAAATCCCTGCTTCTCAAGGGCATTTCCCACTGTGATGTCAAAAGCGCCGTTCGTTGCTTTAGATAACTCAACTGAAAAAAGAATGGCCTGAAATAGAATATCACTTACCTTGACGGGATTTCCGGTTGATGATGAAAGAAGCCTAAGCTCGCTATCGGGATCGAAACGGCTGCAGCTGCTTTCGATATTATGAAAAATATCAAAAACACGGGATAAACTTTTTTGTATGTCTTTTTCGCTTTTTGAAGATACCACTGTAAGGCTGATGACGGTATCCATAGCTATTAGCTTTCTCTCGATTTTCTTTTTCAAAATTTGCACTCCTCTTGTCACCATTTATTATATTCTTGCCTGCTGAAGTGCCTCTTCAACGGCCCACTGGAAATCTTCTGAGCTTAGGGTAGCACCGGATACCAAATCCACCCTGCTGCTTTGCCTCTTCAAAGCCTGCTCGGGCAATCCGTCTATTTTAGACTGAGAATAATGAGTATCGCATTTTGTTATTTCGACAGAAGTAATTTTATCGTGCTTTGTGGTAACAGCTACTTCCACAGTACCAATCCTGGTAGTTCCTGTTCCGTAAAAAGTTCCATTTTTATACATTTTCGGCTGATAAATGACAGCTTTATGTTCAGGGATATTGTCAGATTGCTTTTGCTTTTTTGCATTATTGAGATCTTGTTTTACATTCTTTCCTCCTTGATCCAGTTTCTGTATTTCTTGAGCCTGATGCGGTATAGCCATGTCTGTTGTTTGTTCAGTCGCTGAATACCCAGCAAGATAAATGGCACCAACTGCAGCTGAGCATAATGTAATCATTTTGTTATTTAATTTTGCCATAGTTTTCGCCTCCATAATCAATTCATTGTTCATTATAAAAAGTGAACATTTGAATTTCTTTAGAAAATTTACCTTGATATAAATTCAAGTTTTTAAGAAACATCATTAAAATTAAAACCTTTTAAACAACAAAAAAGCCCCGCCTTAATTTAATAAAGGCGGGACCGAAATTTCCAGATACAAATAATTCACATAATTTACCTTGAAATCAATAAATACATATCTAATAGTGCAGCATATAAGAGGTTACCTTTTGCTTAAAGGCAGCTGAAGGAGGAATTCGCTTCCTTTCCCCAATTCACTGACAGCCCGGATCCTGCCTCCATGCGCCTCGATAATCCACTTGGCGATTGACAATCCTAGGCCAGTCCCCTCATACTCTCTTGTCCTTGCTTTATCTCCACGGTAAAAACGTTCAAAAATTAATGGCAGATCATCTGCTGATATTCCCGCTCCTGTATCAGCAACAGAAATATGGGCTGCAGATCCTTTTACATAGCATCCCACAGAAATGCATCCTTTTTCCTCCGTATATTTCAATGCATTATCCAAAAGGATCATCAATAATTGATAAAGCCTTTCTTCATCACCTGAAATATCAATATGGCAGGAAATGTTTGATTCTACTTTAATTTCTTTTAAAGCTGCCAGCTCAGAAAAGTTTTGTACCGCTTTATTCAGCAATTCATCGAGATTTACCCTTGCCACGTTCAGTTCAAGCTGATTGGAGTCTGATCCGGCTAAAATCAAAAGATCGGAAATCATTTTGCTCATATATTTTATTTCGCCAATCGCCTGGGATATGCTCTCGCTCTCCTGTTCAATGCTGCTTTTTGGATGCCGGAATAACCTTTCTAAATTAAGCTTCATGACAGCTAAGGGGGTGCGCAATTCATGTGATGCGTCTGCAGCGAATTGTGTTTGTTTATTCCATGCGGACTGAATGGGAACCAGTGCTTTATTTGCAAGGAATAAGCCTGCAAGTATAGCTGCCGCTGCACTTATGATAACTCCGAACCCAATTACCGTAAGCAAATGAGACAGCATTTCCCTCTCTCGTCCCATATTATAAACAAGCTGAATCCTCTTAATAAATACAGAAGTTCCGTTCAATTTTATATTTTTGTTAACCAGTATACTGAATGAACGGTATTCAAGCCCGCCGCTTTTTGCCGTTTTTGGAATACTTGATTTTGCTTCACTTTTTAGCTTTGATAAATCTCCTTCAGCAATCAGATTTTCGGGCATCTCTTTTCGGATTTCACTATTTTTTCCTAAAAACAGATATACGAGCCGATGGTTTTCTTCATTATTTTCTGGATTTAGGAATTCCCCCATATCATGAAGATGCTCGTGTTTCATGTGGCGAGCCACATCCTGAATCGTTTTATCGACTTGTTTTTCCAGACGCCATTGCATATAAAAGTAAAGCACAGCTCCAAACAGGCAGATAATACATATAAATACAGCTGAATTTAATAAAACCAGTCTTATTCGGGTCTTTTGAAACATATCATCCCTCCGACAGCATATACCCAACACCGCGCACCGTCTGTATAAGCTCCTCAAATCCGAATGGTGCTAATTTTTTCCGCAAATAATGGATATAAACATCTACAATTGTTTCGCCAGCCTTTGATTCTATTCCCCAAATCCGATCGTATATCTGGTCACGGATTAATATTTGCTCACGATTTTGCATAAGATAACTCAATAATTCAAATTCCTTTTTTGTCAGTTTAAGCGGTTCTCCAGTAATGCTGGCCTGCTGCTGAGTAATGTCGAGCATAATTCCTGCGTATGCCATTTTTCCTTCCAAACCGATTTTTCCAGCCCGGCGGAGAACAGATCTCACCCGCGCCAAAAACTCTTCAGTGGCAAACGGCTTTACAAGATAGTCATCTGCCCCGACATCAAGCCCTTTTACTTTATCTTCAATCGTATCTTTTGCAGTTAGTATTAATGCTGGTATATTCATTCCTCCCATACGGATCTGCTTAATAAGAGAGATGCCATCCAGACCGGGAAGCATTAGGTCTACAATCATTAAATCATAAACACCTGTCCTTGCCATTAATAATCCTTCATCGCCGCTTTCAGATTGATCCACATCATATGCCTCTTCCGCCAATATCTTCGCTATGATATTCTGAAGTGCCTTATCATCTTCCACAACTAATATGTGCATGACGTTCACCTTCCTCCTTCACCATATCCTTTTTTGGAAAACTATTCTCTATTTTAGACAATAAAGATTTAAATTTGATTAGAATGATTAAAATAAATAAGAATTCACATAGTAGCTGAAATCAAAAAGATTCTTTTTTCTAATGGAATTCTAATTTCATTAGCCTATACTGACATCAATCTATAGTAAAGGAAGATTAAAAATATGGTAAATGAAGTTTTCGCACATATTCATCCTATCGTCGTTCACTTTCCTATTGTCATCATTTTACTGGCAGCTTTATACGATTTATTCTTCGCTATCTTGCATAAGAAAGCCGCGCCAAAAGGAAACTGGATTTGGCTTGCAGCTTTCCTGAGCGCATGGATTGCCATAGGTACCGGGCCTGGCCACGATGCCAGAGGAAATACGGATATTTTTCACTATCATGATAACTTAGCGACTTTAACGACTTTTTTAGCTTTTTTCATTTTAGCATACAGGGTTTTCTTCAGGATAAAAAGCAAGGCCATGGTCCGGCAATGGCTTGCTATAAGCACCATTTTATCGGTTTTGTGTGCAGCCGGTATTCTTTCTGTGGGGTATTTTGGAGGAAAGATGGTGTATGACCAGGGAGTTGGCGTGAAGGTGCACGGAAAGTATGTTAATCCGCCCAAGAACCATAACAAGGACCACTAATAGTAAGTCATTGTTGAGTAAGGCACTATACGCTTGATTGGCAGAAAAAATATTATATGGTCAAGGTATTCAAAATCTATTTCAATGTGCCATCCAAAAATATTAAAACCCTTTAATCAAGCCGGATGTAAAGTGAAGTAATAATGAGAGTTGAGATCATTCATTAAAGGGTACAATAAATAGTGTCCTCTTAAGTATAATTACTTCCTCATCGAATAGCCCCTTGCCATTTGTTTGGTTAAGGGGCTATTTTTTTGACAATTCCCCAATTATAATCCATTCATATGACATGACTGTAAATTGTCCCTATATGATAGTCAAGATTCACTTCCTGTCTGGAAAGTTAACAGCTCTGATAGGCTTCTCCCTTAAAAATCCTCTACCAGGGCAGTGTGCAAATTTTAAAAGAGTTCTTCATTAATTTATGTATTAAAGTTTAATAGGATGCAAACAGGCTTTTGGTAGAGTAAGATGATAATAGTAATAGACTGTCATTGGGGAAGGATTGAAAATATGAATATAAACAAAGTGCGTTGGAAAAAGTTTTTGCCTGCTGGAACTGCACTCATGATTGCATTTACAATGCTGTTCGGTTTAGGGGGAAAATACGTTTTTCCAGGCAATGCAGCAAATGCGGAAGAACTTCATTATACGGCCGCTGCAAATTTGAACATCCGTACAGGCCCTTCCACTTCTTATAAGAAACTTGGAACTGTAAAAAAGGGCACCTTATTAAACATTAAAGGAACGAAAAGTAATGGCTGGTATAAACTGATTTACAGCGGCCAAACCGGGTATGCTTCCGGGAAGTATATTTCCACGTCAGCAGGCAAGGGCAATGCCATACATGTTGCCTCTAAACCGGATAGCATTTCTGTTTTAGTAAACAAAAATAACAAGCTGCCAGACACCTATACACCAAAGGATTTAGTATTCACATCAGTTCCTTTTATTTTTAAGGAAAAGACCGAAAAACGAAAAATGAGAAAAGAAGCATCATTAGCTCTAAGCAAGCTATTTGCCGGTGCAAAAAAGCAGCATGTTAACCTTTTAGGTGTCTCTGCTTACAGATCTCACTCCACACAGGTTGGATTGTTTAACTATTATGTTAAAAAAGATGGCTATGAAAAAGCCAGAACTTATAGTGCCCTTCCTGGAACAAGCGAACATGAAACCGGTCTTGCCATTGATGTCACAGGCGGAAATGGCAAATGCGCCGCCCAGGATTGCTTCGGGAATACGAAAGAAGCAAAATGGCTTGTGATGCACGCGGAAGATTATGGTTTTATCATCCGCTACCCAAAAGGAAAAGAAGCAATTACAGGCTATAAATATGAGCCGTGGCACTTAAGATATACAGGAAAGACTGCTGCCAAGTATATGAGCGGACATCATATTACACTTGAAGGATATAGCGTGAATGCTGTCAGCAAATAAGGCCGGTATACTCCGGCCTTATTTCTGTCTAGCTATAATGCTGCTTGCTGGTGCTACTGGAAAAAGGGTTTTTTAAAAGGCATAAAAAATAACCCATAATCCAGCACAACCAAATCCTCCTCTGAAGACTCGGAAATAGCGACATTTCCCAAACGCAGATCTCCTGGAATGATACCATGCTTTAAGAATTCCATGTACAGGTCAAGAATTTTATAGGACGTTTTGATATCCGCTGAAGGTTTTATCATCATTTTTTTCATAATAATCCAACCATGCCCCTGCTCTTTCACTTCACATAGCAAATGTTTAACATCTTTCGGGCAACCTCTGTAAAGTTCATATTCCTGCTGTATACTTCTCAGGCCTATATCGGAGAAAGCAATTTTGAGCACAAATCCGTTTTCCAGGTCAAATACCATCCTATTGAAACCATGTCCTAAAAAAGGATACTTAAGATCCATTGTCAAGCGTGCAGCTTCTACAATGTTACTGATTGGGAAAAATTGATATTGCCGCAGTATCTCTACCCACTTTTTGATAGATTCTATTTCCTCGCCGGTTAAAAAATCACTGCTTTCTTCCCGTTTTTCTGCTTTGTTATCATAAAAAGGAATGATGCCCATCCCTCCCTTCCAATCCCAATTGAGGAGAAGTCCTTTCATATAATATGACTGTTTTAACAAGATGCTTGTACATTCCATTCCGTTTTTTTTAATCCTAAAAAAAAACAATGTTTAATAACAAAGCAATCCCCCTCAATCCCTTCTCATGACGGCTGAACTTTATTTTCATATCCATTCGCACAAAAAGCGCCCTGGCATGAATTACTGCCGGGGCGCCCTATTGATTAGCATGACAAATTTATGATTTGGAAATGATTTTATAATTTTTATGAGATACCACTGTCTTGTTCCCGATATATTCGGCATCCGTTTTATTTTCTGTAATATTAACAATTACTGAGTTTTCGTTTACTTTCTCGACTATTCCTTTTACTTTTTTATTGAATAAAATTGCGTCACCGATTTTTGCTGCTTCCATCATCATTACCCCTCTGCCTATTTATCGTAGGTTTATTCTATATGATAGTACAGCAAAATTGCAACCGATTTCACTCATTTACCATTAAATTGGTTCATGGCGCAGTTTTTGCCTGATTTACTTTTAAAATTAGTTGTTGAACTGCAGAAGCTTAATTACCGGGCAAATTGATGATGACCCAGTTTATATGTAATCGGCCGTGTATAAATCCACTTACTTGTCGTGATGCGGGGATTATAATAATACAGAGATCCATATGTCGGATCCCATCCCCTGTAGGCAGCTTTTACAGCACGGTAGGCCGTTGAGTCAGGCTGCAAAGTATATTGGCCGTCTTGCACAGCGGAGAATGCATTTTTTTGATGAATGACCCCATGTAATGTATTTGGAAACTTGCTGGACTGTACACGATTCAAGATGACTGCAGCTACGGCAACTTGGCCCTTATAGCTTTCCCCCCGTGCTTCCCCGTAAACCGTATGTGCCGCCATATATATGTCCGCTAGCTTCCGCGCAGTCCTTGGCCCTACAAATCCGACCGCTTCGATACGGAAGTCATGCTGAAAGCTTTTGACTGCTCTTGCTGTGATCGTTCCATAATATCCAGTTGGTGCTGAGTGAAAATAGCCAAGGTGCTTCAGTTCTTTTTGCAGCTGCAATACATGATGCCCTCTTGATCCTTTGACAAGCTGAGATGCATCTGCGGAATTAAGAGTATAACTTATGCATAAAACGAATGTAAATGCAGTTATCAGTAATTTTACCAGTTTCATATATTCACTCTCCTTTTCACTGCTGTCTTTCTTCTCTCCTTCTGCCCCCTTCTAATTCATACAATACCGGAGTCTTTTCCCTAAATTAAAGGAAGAAAACCCGTGTTTTGAAAAACAGAACTTTAGCATGATGAATGCCATTTATCTTACCGGGACAATTACAATGGAAAAATCCACAAAAAGGAAGTATATGAGGATGGAGATACATGCAAAAAGACCAGTGTTATGTTAGAGAAAAAAGTTGTATTTCCTTGAGTGGCTAATAATTCCGGAAGCCATGTTTCCCTGCACATATTAATCGATTTTTTCCTGTAAATATCTCCATTACTCTTTCATTTTTACAATATCTATCTTTCGGCCCTCATATATCATTATGTTGAAAATTTTAGTATTTTTTTAGTGATTTCCTATCACTGACAAGATATGATAGAGATAGACATGTTTCTACACAAAGGGTGATAGTACTATGAAAACGAAATTAAAACCAAGAAAATGGGTCAAAGCCAGTATTCTTGCAGCCGGCATTATTGGCATATTTGGAGCAGCAAATTATGAGACATATGATAATGAAGCAATTGCCAGCGAAAACAAAAAAACAGATGCAGCAAAACGGGATTTTATAAACGATCACATTGTAAAAAAAGAAAAACTTCCGGCTGCTTTATATCCAATCAGCCCCTCTTCCCAGCAGGTAAGGCTTAAGCCCTCAATAGAGGATTATGGCGGTTCAAAGACCGTTTATTTAACATTCGATGACGGGCCGGATCAGCATTCTATGAAGCTGTTAAAAATATTGGATCATTATCACGCAAAAGCTACCTTCTTTTTATTGGAGCCAAACATAAAAAAAAATCAAAATATTGTAAGGGAAATGCATAAAAGAGGGCATTCTTTAGGTCTGCATGGTGTTTCCCACAATGCCCGTCTTATCTATAGATCGAAAGAGACGGTAGTCGCAGAGATGAAAGAGGATCAAAAGACTCTTAGAGCAGTAACAGGTGTTACTACCCATTTGATACGTACTCCATATGGGTCCTCCCCTTACATGAAGCCCGCATATATGAAGGCGGTTCAGCAAAATGGATTTAAGCTTTGGGACTGGTCGATTGACAGTGAGGACTGGCAGTGCCGGAATGGGCAATATGTCAGCAATGTCGAAAAACAATTAAAAGAACATAATTTTAAAACGATCCCAAATGTCATATTAATGCATGAAAAACCAAGCACATATCAATACCTCCCAAAACTTCTTGGCTACCTGCAAAAGAATGGCTATAAATTCGAAAGCATCAAAGACGATATGCTTCCGTACCATTTCAAAGCAAAAATGCCGGCAAAATCATAATACACATTCAAAAAGGACCTTAATTTAACAATTAGGTCCTTTTTACATAGAAAATGCATATCGTGCATTAAACTCTTGTTCACTCAATATTCAGCCCGGCCTATATAAATGTTAGCTACGTATAAAAACAAGAAAGCCCCTGATAAAATCAGGAGCCATTACAGACAAGGTTATATTTAATCACTGATTTTCGCGACTGTAAATACATAATCAGGTGTAATAGGAATTGTAGTGATTCCTGATCCTGCTGGTGCTGGTATGGCTAATGCAGCCTGAACGTCAGCTTCAACTTCGAATGTTAAGAAGTATTCAATTTCATCTCCGCCGCCTTCGCCCTGATTTCTTGTTAAGTCATCAATAAATTCAAAGCTGGTGGTTACTGAGCTAAACGATACGACAACTGTTCCTAGTGTTAATACTCCTCCTACTAATGTGACTCCTGCTGCTCCTGTTCCTAATACATTAAAGGTAAAAATCGGGCTCGTATCTGTTGTTGAATAGATTGGGATGTTTCCAGGAATCTCAGGGCTCCCACGCCAAATCCTGAAAACGACTGGCAAGGAAAATAGAAATGGAACTGCGTTTGGGAACCTTATACCTGTAAACGTAAATGTTCCCCTTGGCTGCCAGTTAATCGTAGCTGAAAGTAATGCTCTTCCATCATTATCGCGGCAAATTCGTTCACTGGCAATTATTGAAAAATTCCCTATCGGAAAACGTGATGGAAAGCTTTCACTTCCCTGAAATTCAGTTAATAGATTTTTTTCTTCATTCTTGCATTTATCCTCATGATTCATATGCTCCCCTCCTTTAAAAAGAATCTAAATTGAATGAAAAGATCTGGAGTATAAATACATCCAGATCAAAATTTGATTACATCTTATCTGTATTGTGCACCAGTGAAAGTAGTGTTTGTTACAGTGACAGTTGAAGGTGAAGTTCCGCCAGTTACACTTACTGATAGGGTGTAGACTACACCATCATCTCCGCCGCTTAATACATCAACATGGTCAATCGGCAAGAAAGTAGTACCGGCAACAACCGGTGTAGGAAGAGATTCTGCGTAAATAATCGTACCTTGTGCCGGGTTTTGGAACCTAAAGGATCTGCGGATAATTACAGAAACGGCTGCCGGTAAAGATGTACCAGTTACTGCAGCAGGTACCGTGATAGTAGTTGATCCTGTCAAAAATACTAAGTCACCGCTGCACACATCACCAAATCTGATTTGAGCAATCGTCTGTTCTACAGTAGTTGCTGCTGGCGCTATAATTGTCGCAGTGCCGTTTTGCTGAGAAAATTCGAAGTCAACCAGTCTGCGTCCTTCGTCATCCCTGCAATCTCTGTGATGATGATGATGATGTTCGCAGCCGCACTCTTCGTGCTTAACTTCTCTGTAAGAGTCGTCGCCGCCATATGATTTAGAAATGTATCCCATTAATTGTCATCCCCTTTTAAAATTTAGCATTTGTTAATGCTTTCTATGTATATAATGCTGACAGGCGGGAATTGGTATGGGACAATCGTGTAAAAATTGGATAGGCTTTTTATCCATTTTTGTATTACGTTGATAAAAGTATGAATTTTACATATTAGGAAAGTTTAACGAATACCTTGGCTGCAGCAGGAGAAATTGGGCTGGCAGAAACAGCTCTTCTTAAAATTATTCTTTTTTATATAAAATTAGGGTACAAGCTGAGACAAAAAAAATACAAAACCATATATATGTAATGTAAACAACCTGTACCAGCAAGAATTGCTTGTCCGGGTCTGGAAATCCCGGTCATGCTTCCACTATAGCTTGCAGGTACAATCTATAAAGGAAAAGGGGAAAATACTTTGCGTAACACTAATGCATTAAATTCATGCTGCAGCACTTTTGTGAGTTTTCAGAAAGAGGAGAAACATAAAGAGGAGAAACATAAAATGGAACACCACAAATGTGAATGTCATTTTCATATGGAAGAAAATAGATGTGACAGATGCAGAAGAAGAAGACACAGATGCGGATGCGGCCGTAACGAAGGTTTCTATGGAAATGCAGGTTTCTACGGAGATGCAGGCTTTTACGGCAATTTCTAAGCTATAATTTTTTTGAAGCTTGGAGTTCCATTATATGGAGCTCCATTTTTTCTTATCTTATTATGTGCCAGCCCTGTTTTCACCTACTATAATAAACAAAAAAGCCCTGCCACATCAGGTATAGAACCATGTGGATCAGGGCTTTACATATTATATCAGCGTTTTATTAATAAGCTAAGCTGAACAATCCTTTAATGTGAGTTAAATAACGCACATTGCTTGCTTCCTTCATTAGTGTTGCGGGAAGGCCCTTAAGGGGTGTAGAATTTGCACCGATTGTGGCAACAGCATCTTTGCGTCCTAGGCTAGCAAGTGTTCCGGAATTAATCGGGCTGAATTGCTCAAATTCTTTTCCTTCAAGGAATGCGAATAGGTTATAACCGATCAGTTCGCCCATTTGCCATGCGATTTGTGCAGTCGGCGGGAACGGACGTCCATCTGCAGCAAAGTATACCGCACTGTCTCCAGCAATGAATACATCATTATGTGATGTAGATTGAAGGAAATCATTGACTGTCGCACGTCCGCGGTTCACTTCAAGTCCGGATTGGCCCACAAGAGGATTTCCTTGTACTCCGCCAGTCCATACAAATGTGTTGGTTACAATTTTTTGGCCATCTTTCAAGTCAACAGTATTTCCTTCTACGTTTGTAACAGGAAGGCCTGTCAAGAAAGTAACTCCGCGTGCTTCAAGGCTTGCAGTTGCACGTTCAATCAAATGATCTGGAAGAACAGGAAGAATTTTAGGGCCAGCTTCAACAATCAGCAGTTTGATTTCCTTTGGATTGACTCCATAGCTTTTAGCGATTTTAGGCATTTTATCAGCGATTTCGCCGACTAATTCAACACCAGTCAATCCGCCGCCGCCGATTAGGATAGTAGCATCTGCTTCATTCTTCGTTTTTGCATATTCACGGATGCGATCTTCCACATGACGCTGGATTTTCACTGCATCTGCAGCAGATTTAAGAACCATGCTGTTTTCTTCAAGTCCAGGAATGCCGAAGTAAGCAGTAATGCTTCCAAGACCCACTACAAGTGCATCATAAGAAAGTACAGATCCATCGCTTAGTTTAACTTCCTTCTTATCGACAGAGAAAGAGTCAACCTTTGCAATTTTAAGATCAATGTCTTTTCCTTTGAACAATTTCTCAAGAGGCATAGCAACAGCCTGCTCAGAAATGCTTCCGGCTGCAAGGCGGTGCAGCTCAGTGATAATTTGGTGTGTAGGGTATTGGTTGACCACTGTAACCTGTGCTTGAGATTTATCCATATATTTGCGCAGTGTTAAAGCAGATAGCAGTCCGCCGTAACCTGCACCTAAGATGACAATTTTCTTTGACATAATATATCCCCCGTCCTTACTGATTATTGTAACAATAAATTATTTTAAGTTGTCGCGTTCAGATGAAACCTGAAGAAATGCATTTACAAAACGGAACATCTTTTGTGCCTGAGGATCCTTAAGCAATTTAAGCAATCCGAACACACCGATTACTTCATTGCTTGCATCTGCACGGTCTTTTGCTTCAATAGCTGTAGCCGCAAGATTCTTTGCAGTGTGGATCACTGGTTCAGCCATTTCTGTAATGGCGCCTACTGTATCACTTTTAAGAACATCATCAGTTGCTACACTTTGAGCAAAGTCATAGGACTTTGTAAGAATACCGACTAGTTCAGTTAATTTTGGAAGCTGATCGACTAATGCTGTCAATGATTCCTGAACCTCTGGTTTTAAAAGCTGATCCAGTACATCAAGCTTCTCTTGGCTGGCTGTTAAAACTTTCGCTTGTTCAGACATATTTTGAGTGGTAGTTTCTGACATTTCCAATTCTCCTTTACAATAAGCAATTCTGCTGATTTTTTCGGGAAAATATATTCCCATCCCCGCAAGATTTCCTTCTTAACCAATTTCAGCCAAAAAGTTTGTGAATCTTTACACATACGAATACAAAAAAAGAGAACACAAACTGCCCGGCTTAACAAATAGTAAATGAGCAATGAAAATCTATCCGCCCATTTTACACTTGTAA
>NZ_MLYQ01000101.1:0-11510 GCF_001866725.1 Bacillus sp. MUM 13 | reverse complement strand
AGGTGAGACCCCGCAAGCATTGCTTGTGAGGCTCACCGCCCGCCCCACGGAAAGCGAGCATCCTGGAGCGGAAATCAACCCCTTGTTCAGGTAGCAACAAAGTTTACGAAAACAGCCATAAAAAAGACCTCTCAGCAGTGAAATGAGTCACAATAAAAGATATGATTATCATTTAAAATTGTGAAATATAGATAATGGTTATGTTGATTTTGAATCATAGGAACTAATAAGGGAGGAATTCCAAATGTGCAATAAATCAAAAAAAGTTTACATCATATCTGGACCAGCAGGTGTTGGCAAATCAACTGTTTCAAAAAAACTCGTAAGGAAATTAAGTCATAGCGCTTATATTTCAGGAGATTACATAAGTCATATGCACATAAATGGACGTGAAAAACCTTGGGAAAGTAAAACGGAAACCTCATTAATTTGGACGAATATTTTAAGCCTTACACAAAATTTCCTTGATTTTAATAATGATGTAGTTATTGATTATGTCACCTTTCCAACAGAGGTCAAATGGTTAAAAGAGAACCTAAATAGTATGGATGTTTCTGTTTATTATGCAGTTTTATGGAGTGATAAAGATACTTTGCTAAGGAGAGATCAATTAAGAAATACAGAAGATAGAATGGGTGAACGTTGTTCCATTCTAATGAATGAATTTATGGGGTCAGGGCTTGAGGATAGATATATCTTGGATACTAGCGAAAAAACAATTGAATTTATAATAGAACAAATTTTATACAATCAAAATTATAAATTAATCTAATTTATTTGTTGAGGCAGCGGTGAGGGCAAGTTTCCGCCATATTGATCTTTTATGAGTTAAGTAAAGCCAGCGTCGGTTACTGGGACAAATCTTTCATTATGGACAGAAAAGCTGTAAGGCCCCCTTATAAGAGGACTCCAAGAGCCTATTAAAAAAAATTTCAAAAAAATCAGCATTTATGATATACTTTCCAGGTACTTATTAAACGCGTTTAATAAGTTGCTGATCGGTTTCATACGTAATAGTGCATTTACATAAGCGGGTGATTGTATTGAGCGAGAAGTGGTCTTCTTCAAAGGAAAGGGAATTACAGATTATGCATGGTATCCGGGTTGCTCTTTTGCAGATGGGCAGTGCTACGAAGGCAAATCTTTGCGATAGGGCAGGCATTAGTTTTCCTACGGTGAGCAAAATGGTTTCACGTATGGAGAAGAGCGGGGAGGTGTTTGCTGCAGGCCTTGATGAATCGAGCGGCGGAAGGCGGGCACAGCGTTATGTGTATAATCCGGAATATATGCTTGGATTGTCTGTTTTTTTAGAAAAAAATGAAACGGTTTACACGGTATTTAATTGCCTGGGGGAAGTAAAGGAGCATGGGTCATATAGAAGCTTTCTTCAAGATGGCAAAGGTGCTTTATTGGCGTGGATAGAAGAAGTGCTGGAAAGGTTTCCAAAAATCAGCGGTGCCGCTTTCGGTGTGCCGGGTTCTGTTGAGAAGGGGCGGATCTTTTTTATTCCTGATTATGAGGAATTCCAAAATCTGGATCTGCAGGGCATATTTGAGGAGAAATTCGGCATTCCAGCTATCGTGGAGAATGATATGAATGCGGCCGTGCTTGGTTACCATGACCGTTCAGGCAAGGGACGGGATCATTCGGCTGCGTATATCTACACTGGGGAAAATGGTCCTGGAGCAGGTTTGCTTGTTAACGGAAATGTAGTCCGGGGGAGCACGTATTTTGCGGGAGAAGTGTCATTCGTACCGCTTTATGATGAGTGCAGCTTCCTCCAGGCGATGCAGCAGGAAAAAGACAGAAAAGGGATTGTAAATTTGAAGGCCGTCAGCAGGCTGATTGCGTCACTTGCGGCAATCATCAACCCGCATGAAATTATTCTTAATCATAAGGAATTTCATGTTTCGCAAATTCCCGTCCTTAAAAAGGAAAGCACAAAATATGTGCCAAAAGAGCATCTCCCTGAGCTGGCACTAAGCGACTGGCGCGAGGATTACCTTCATGGGCTGCAATATCTTGCCTTGAAACGGATACTGAGGAGCTAGAGAAGGAGTGAGAATGAATGGCGACATTATTATTGATTGCGATTTACCTGGCATTCATCAGTCTCGGGCTTCCTGATTCTTTACTGGGTTCAGCCTGGCCTGTGATGCAGCCGGAATTTGGGCAGTCCCTTGATACAGCCGGTTATATTTTTATGGCGATTGCTTCCGGCACAATTGTTTCAAGTTTAGCCAGCGGCTGGCTATATAGACGCTTAGGAACCGGGAACGTTACATTTGCCAGTGTGATATTGACGGCAGCGGCTCTTCTGGGCTATTCCTATTCATCGTCCCTAGTCTGGCTTATTCTCTTTGCATTGCCGCTCGGCCTTGGTGCAGGAGCGATTGACTCTGTGTTAAACAACTATGTCGCCCTCCATTATAAAGCCCATCATATGAGCTGGCTGCATTGTTTTTGGGGAGTGGGGGCAAGCACAGGCCCTATTATCATGTCACATTACATTACGGGTCAAGGATCATGGAGAGCTGGCTATTTTACCATTTCGATTCTGCAATTTAGCTTAGCGTTTGTCCTTTTATTAGTGCTGCCGCTGTGGTCCAGAGTATCAAACATTTCGGAAAGCAAAGCTGTAGCATCCAATCATATGGAGCCTGCCGTTCCTGAAAATGGGGGATCAAGACCGCTTTCACTCAAAGGAGTCAAGTTTGCGCTTGTTTCTTTCTTTTTTTACTGTGGTGCCGAATCAACGGTCGGCCTGTGGGGGAGCAGTTTTCTTGTTCAAAGCAAAGGAATATCAGCAGCCGGTGCAGCTCAGTGGATATCGCTGTATTATGCCGGAATTACAATAGGAAGGCTTATCACTGGGTTCATTACCCTAAAAGTCAGCAGCAAAATGCTGATTCGGACGGGGCAGATCATTGCCCTTATGGGTGCAGTGATCCTGATTCTGCCTCTGCCCGCTTTTATGTTACTTCCTGGCCTGATTTTGGCTGGACTTGGCTTGGCCCCTATTTTTCCATGCATGATTCATGAAACGCCAATACGGTTTGGCAAGCATCATTCTCAGTCCTTCATTGGCTTTCAGATGGCGGCTGCCTATACGGGCACGACCTTTTTGCCGCCATTACTCGGAATCCTTGCTTCACGTACCTCCATCGGCATATTTCCGTTTCTTGCCGCCGTTTACATGATAGCGATGCTTTTTACATCTGAAAAAATTAATAAAATCATGAAAATCAGGTTGGAGCAAAATATTGCAGGGTGAATGAATCCTGCAAACCTTTAAGGAGAGAGTGCAATGAAAACTGAAAAAGAGAAAATGATACTAGGAGAAATGTATAATCC
This sequence comes from Bacillus sp. MUM 13, assembly GCF_001866725.1. Classification (NCBI taxonomy): domain Bacteria; kingdom Bacillati; phylum Bacillota; class Bacilli; order Caryophanales; family Bacillaceae; genus Bacillus; species Bacillus sp. MUM 13. The sequence continues at coordinate 8,156 of NZ_MLYQ01000101.1, read as the reverse complement.
CGCTGATCCTGAATTGGCAGAAGGCCGCGTAAGTGCCCGCCGCCAGGTCAGGGTTTTTAATGAAACCCTGGAAACGGAGATCGATAAACGGACAGAATTATTGAAAGAGCTCTTCGGTTCCACAGGCAATGGCTTATACATAGAACCGAATTTCCGGTGCGATTATGGCTATAACATCTTCGTCGGAGAAAATTTTTATGCAAACTTTGATTGCGTCATTCTGGATGTATGTAAAGTCAAAATGGGTGATAACTGTTTTCTTGCCCCAGGGGTGCATATTTACACAGCCACACATCCCCTTATCCCGGCAGAACGGAATTCAGGATTAGAATATGGCAAGCCTGTCACTATCGGAAATAACGTCTGGATAGGCGGGAGAGCTGTCATCAATCCGGGCGTAACCATCGGGAACAATGCCGTTATCGCTTCAGGTGCAGTCGTGACAAAGGACGTGCCGGATAACGTGGTTGTTGGAGGAAATCCTGCAAGAATCATTAAGTATATTGATTTGTGAAACTGGATAGATGGGGGAAGGGTCCATGGACAGCATAAACAATCTGCTGGATGCATATTTTGATAATCTTGAAAAAGAGATGCCAGATAATCTTGAAGCTTTCTATCTTTATGGATCATCATCGCTCGGTGCGTATCAGGAAGGAAGGAGCGATATTGATTTTATTGCGGTTATCAAGAAGAAAGCAGCTGATAAAGATATACAAATTTTAAAAAGGGTTCATAAGCTTATGCACAAACATTCCAAGATTCCTTTAGATGGCTGGTATGTCATACAGGAAGATCTTGGCTGCAGGGACAAATCTGAAATTCCCGCCCTCCGCTTTAATGAAGGCAAGTTTTATGGTGAAAACAAATTTGATAAAAACTCCATTGATGCCTATCAATTGAAAAAATATGGAATCGCTGTAAAAGGGCCAAACATTGAGCAAGCTGTGCTAGAGGTGGACTGGGATATATTACTGAAAAATATGAGGAATAACCTTAACACCTATTGGGTGAACTGGGTTTGCGGGTGCAGGAAATTCCCATCAGCCCGATACATATATTCGCTAGCTAGTCTGAGCTGTATTGAATGGGGAGTATTAGGAATTTCCCGACTTTATTTTACTTTTAGAGAATACGACATCACATCCAAGGCAGGTGCGGGTGAATATGCATTGCAAACTGTGCCTGAGAAGTGGCATAAAATTATTCATGAATCACTAAGGCTTAGGAAAGGCATCAAGAAATCCTCCTACACATCTATTTTTGAGAGGCGAAGAGAGGCGCTGGGGTATATGGAGTATATAATAGAGGAGTGCAATCGGCACTTTAAAAGTCAAATTTTATAGAATACCAGCGTACATTAAGTAATTCGTTCTCTTCAATTACATGGTACTAAGTGCCCTCAGTTTTTATTGGGCGAGAAAAAGAGCAGCCATTCTATGATGTAATGGCTGTATTCATTATTCAATAGCTGCTTCGTGTATTAAAGATAAAGTCCTTAATTGTTATTTAGAAACTATCGGAACCCATAATTCATGACGCGGCTTATGCCCGGGTCCGTAATAGCATTCTATACAAGGCAAACTAGCAAGTTCATATCCTGAGGAGGGAAGCCATTCAGAATATAAACGTTTCCATGCCTCCGTAATATTCGGGAAAACAGCCCATTTACTTGGCGGCAAGATCTGTGTTTGCATTTCTTCAGGTACCTCGCCATCATAACGTACACCCATAAAATAAGTGAATTCATCATCCGTGATGGCTGCTTCATTTCCGCAAATGCCCAAAATTCCTTCTAGTGAACATTTGGGATTCTCCCAGGACATATCTTTTAATTCTTGCATAAAACCCTCTTTTTTCGCCTTGCTCCAAAGTGATGGAATAGTTTTAAAGGCCCTGTTTGTTTTAACTGGCTTACCTCTACCTGCAATTCTTATCTCAAAATCTAAATTCTCAATTCTATACTCCATTTCATGGTCTCCCTTTATTGTTTTTTTAAGGATGTTTTTGAATAGGACTAGAAGCTTTTGTAATTATAATACCATAAAAAGTAAATTTATCCCTGCCGCTTTAAAAGACTGAGCAGTATTTAATAAGCCTGTTTTAAGATTAATATCTAGCATGCAATATGACTACTATTTAGGTCGGATGGTTCTTAAGTGCATGATTCCTGGGGGAAGTCGCATGATTTTTCCAGAAACCTGCACGATTCTGAGGACTTTTCGCATGAATCCTGGAATTTTAAGCAGCTATATGTATAAAAAATAATTGAAAAGTCAGTAAAAAGCTGTTAGTATGTAAAAAATTCCATATAAAAGACGATGAAGAGATGAGTAGCTGAGTAAGCGTTGTTCACAGAGAGCTCCTGTCCTGCTGAAAGGGAGCAATAATTTGCTTAGTGAATAAAGACTTGGAGTTTCATGGCCCTGTGCGGGGTAATATGACGGATTCTTCCGATATCAAGATAGGGTACTTTACCCGAAAAGGCTTATGCAGCGATGTATCAGCAAACTGAGGTGGTACCGCGAAGCTATCTATAACTCTCGCCCTCAAGACGGTTGTCTTGGAGGCGGGAGTTTTTTTATAGAAATGGAGGGAAAGGCAGTGAACCCAATATTACTTGAAATACCATCGCAAATAGAAACAAGCCGATTAATATTGAGAGCTCCCCGGCAGATGGGTGACGGAAGTGTTGTGAATAAGGCAATAAGGGCTTCTTTTCCTGAACTGAAGGCTTGGCTTCCATTTGCTCAAACTATTCCTGAAGTGGAAGAAACAGAAATTAACCTGAGAATAGCTCATGTAAAATTTTTACAACGAGAAGCTTTTCGCTTCCTGCTGTTTGAAAAGGAAAACAAGGATTTCGTAGGAATAGCAAGCCTACAGGACATAGATTGGGATATTCCAAGCTGTCAAATCGGTTACTGGATGAATACAGCATTCACAGGAAAAGGATATATGACCGAAGCGGTACAGGAATTAACAAACCTGGCCCTGAATACGATTTCTTTCAGAAGAGCTGAAATCAGATGTGAAAGTGAAAACAGTAAGAGCCGTGCGATTCCTGAAAAACTGGGATTCAGCTTAGAAGGAATCCTAAGGAATGAAGATTTGTCCGCAGATGGAAAAAGACTTACTGATACCTGCATATATTCTATTATTAAATAACGAGGAGAATGATGATGAAAATATGTTTAATCGGTGGGGGAAATCCCTCTGCAGGAGAGCTTGACGATGTAATGGATGCTGTGTCCCGATATACAGATGCCGGTAATAAGGTATTGATTATTCCTTTTGCGACTGAGGAATCAAAACGGGATAGATGGGTTCAATCAGCAATGAAATTGTTTTCTGATATTGGATTGGGGCAGATATCCCTGCTTGATGAATCGTTAACAAGTATAGAAATGCAGCAGGAGATTGAAACATCCGAGGTCCTATATTTTACAGGGGGCAGACCAGAGCTGTTAATGAATAGATTGATAGAAAAAAATCTGCTGCAGACTATTCAAGAATTTTCCGGAATGATGATCGGCGTGAGTGCAGGCGCACTCATCTTCTGTAAAGACTGTTTGATCACAAAAGACGATGACTATCCTGAGACTCATTTTATAAAAGGATTGGGATTATTAGACTTCAGCCTTGAAGTTCATTATGACAGCAGCCTGGATGAAGAGCTTATCCCCTTATCTCAAAATAGAGACATCTACGCCATACCAAATGGAAGTGCAATCCTTTATGGTGGCAAAATAACGGAGTATATTCATGATGTATATCAGTTTAAAGACGGAAATAAACATGTAATAGGCAGCAGTAATTCTGTTATTTAGCACGGGTATTTTGAATTTGCATGATTTATATGTAAAGCCGCATGATTTTGTCAGAAACCTGCAAAAGCTGCATGTTTCCAGGCTCAGACAATAGTTTAATAGCTTTTCATAGATTATTACATGGTATAGTAACTATATCGTTAAAATATTCAGAAAAAAGGCAGGCGCATGTATGATGAAGGAAACTGTGTCATTAAAAGAGGCGTTTAGAAATTGCAGCTATCGTCTTGGAGGCCATGGCAAGTACAATGTTGGTGCTCTTAAAGAGGCATTCCAGGATATCGAAGGAACACTGGAAAGCGATATTTACGGAAAAGGGAAGGTGATTGAGGATTTCCAGGACAAGATGGCTGCATTATTGGGCAAGGAAGCGGCGGTCTTTTTTCCGAGCGGCACGATGGCCCAGCAGATTGCACTCCGGATCTGGTGTGATGAAAAGGGCATAAAGAAAGTTGCTTATCATCCGTTGAGCCACCTTGAAATTCATGAACAAGACGGCCTGAAAAAGCTGCACAGCATTGAAACGGTTCTTCTTGCAGACAAAACCCGGGTCATTGAGATTGAAGATATCGTCAGCATGGAAGAAGAGGTTTCAAGTGTACTGCTTGAGCTGCCGCAGCGGGAAATTGGCGGCCAGCTGCCAAGCTTTGAAACTCTGGAGAAAATCTCTGCTTTTTGTCAGGAAAAAAAGATACGCCTTCATCTGGACGGGGCGCGTTTGCTTGAGGTACTTCCTTATTACGGAAAATCGGCTGCTGAGGTTTGTACTCTTTTTGACAGTGTGTATATGTCATTTTATAAAGGAATCGGCGGAATTGCAGGGGCGATCCTTGCTGGGAGTGAATCTTTCATCGAAGAATCAAAGGTTTGGAAAAGACGCTATGGCGGTGATTTGATCAGCCTGTATCCTTACATCATTTCATCGGATTATTATTACAATCAGCGTTATGAAAAAATGCCATTATATTATGAGCAGGCGAAGGTGCTTGCTGGGCACTTCAATTCCTGTGAACATATATCAACACTTCCTGAAGTGCCTGTTTCCAATATGTTTCACGTGTATTTCCAGCTTCCTGCAGAACAGACAGAAAAAGTGCTGGCCGAACTGCAGCAGGAAACCGGCATCGGTATAACAAGCTATTTAAACAGCAGCGGGGAAAACGCCTGCTATTTTGAAATCAGCTTGGGCGATTCTTTTGAAGATGTTCCAAAAGAAAAAGTTACAGAAACCTTTGGGATTCTGAAGGAAAAAATGAAAACTGCCACCCTGTCTCAGTAACACAAAAAACCACGCTCTCATGAACGTGGTTTTTTTCTTCAGGTTTTTACTTAGCAGCTGCATTTATAACAGCTAGTTTATCCATCAGCTTGGTACTGGCGGAATTCAATCCTTTAATATGCACTTTTACGCCATTTTGCCTGTACTTTAACACAACTTTATCAATGGCGCCTACGGCTGAATCATCCCAAAGATGTGTATTGGATAAGTCGAGATCCATTTCAGAAATTTCTTCCTTAAAATCGAATTGATCCACAAAGTCAGTAACAGAAGCAAAGAAAAGCTGGCCGTACACTTGATAGGTTTTCTTATGTGAATCTGCACCCGTTAGAGCTTTTACTTCAACCTTGGACATTTTGGAAGCAAAGAAAATGGCGCTTAAAATAACACCCGTTACTACTCCAATAGATAGGTTGTCCGTTGCGACAACCGTAATCACGGTAACAACCATCACGGCTGTATCTGTAATGGGCATGATCGGCAATTTCCTGATAGATGACCAGTCAAAGGTTCCAATGCAAACCATAATCATGACAGCCACTAAGGCAGCCATTGGGATTTTTACAAGAACATCGTTTAAAGCAACAATTAAAATCATTAAAAAGACAGCTGCAACAAAGGTGGAAAGCCTTCCCCGGCCGCCAGACCTGACGTTTATGCCGGATTGGCCGATCATCGCGCAGCCTGCCATGCCGCCGAATAATCCAGAAGCAATATTGGCTATCCCCTGGCCGCGTGCTTCCCTGTTTTTGTCACTTGATGTGTCTGTCAGATCATCCACGATCTGGGCAGTCAAAAGGGATTCAATCAGCCCAACCAAAGCTATTCCCAGTGAGTATGGGAAAATGATGCGCAATGTTTCCATATTAAACGGTACATCCGGAATAATGAATGTGGGCAGAGACTGGCTTAAACTGCCCAAATCGCCAATTGTGCGGACATGTGCTCCTGCTGCAACTGCAATAATGGTAATCACAATGATTGCGACCAGCGGTGAAGGCACAGCCTTCGTAATTCGCGGGAACAAATATATAATTGCTAAGCCACCGGCAACCATTCCATACATTACCCATGTCGCTCCTTGAAAATGGGTCAATTGTGCCATGAATATCAGGATGGCCAGTGAATTAACAAAGCCCGTCATAACAGACCGCGGTATGAACTTCATTAGTCGTGCTATCTTCAAAGATCCGAATATAATTTGGATAATGCCTGTCAGGATGGTAGCTGCAAGCAAATACTGCAGGCCATGGCCTTTCACCAAGCCGCCCATCAATAAGGCAGTGGCACCAGTTGCAGCTGAAATCATCGCAGGCCTGCCGCCCACAAAGGCGATGACAAGGGCAATGCAAAAGGAAGCATATAAACCAACCATCGGATTGACTCCTGCAATAATGGAAAAACCAATCGCTTCCGGAACCAAGGCAAATGCCACGACCAGACCAGAAAGAATATCACCCCTGATATTCCCAAACCATTCATATTTAATTTTTTGCAAATCCAACCAAATACACCTCTTCTATTCATTTGTTTGACTTTCAACTCTCATGAAAGCCGGGGCCGTTTTAGACAGTTGCTATTATACCTGATTGCTTTATATTTGTTAACCATCATGTGAACGCGAACATGTTGATTTTCTTCAAATTAGCTCTTTGGTACTTATCTATCGGCCAAGTTTTATAGCGAAGGTTATTAGCTGAAAGAAGGGGATATCTTTGGTTATCTTGAATAATAAGATGTAGAAGAATTTATAAAGAAAAGAGGTTTTTAGTTATGGAGCCGAGATCAAGATTTGAAACAATCGGCGGGATGGAAGTGCATTTTACGGAATGGGGAGATCCGGGGAACCCGGCGGTGGTTTGCTGGCATGGTCTGACCCGGAATGGGCGGGACTTTGATATCCTTGCAAGGCATTTGGCTGACAGCTATTATGTGATTTGCCCTGATACCATCGGGCGCGGACAAAGCGAATGGAGCACGGACCCTGAAAGAGATTACTGCTTTGAAACGTACAGCAATCTTGCCATCAGGTTATTGAATCATCTGGGGATTGAAAAGGTACGCTGGGTGGGAACTTCGATGGGGGGCGCAATCGGCATGCGAATCAGCGGCACACCTGCCCATCAGCACCGGATTACACACTTGGTGTTAAATGATATTGGCGCAGGTGCTTCTGAAAACCGTGTAGAGGATATTGAAGGCATAAGCCGGATCATCAGCTATGTTGGAGCTCCTCCTGCATTCAAGACATTCACTGAATTAAAAAATTATTATAAAAGTATTTACAGGACATTCGGTCTTTCAAATGAGGAGGAATGGACGGATTTCACCCGGAATTCCCAAAGACGAAGAGATGATGGAAAGGTCAGCCCGGATTATGACCCCAATATTTCGCTTCAATTCCAGCATACCGAAGACCTGGATTTATGGGGGCACTGGGATAAAATTAAAGCGGATATTCTGCTCATCCGCGGTGAGATATCTGATGTTCTGCCGCTTGATGTTGCGCAGAAAATGGAGCAGAAGCAAAACTGTGAAATGCGCACGATTCCAAAACTCGGACATGCCCCGGCATTAAATACAGAAGAACAAATCAGTATGATTCAGGAGTTTCTTAGGTGATTGAAAGCCATATATTTATTGGGGGAAAAACTGCGAGGGATTTTTATTGGATGATAAAATAATACAAAAACAGAATGCAAGATATTACGAAAATATGCCAGCCTTGGCCAACAGCAATATTTTTCTTTCCAAGCAGCCTGCTTAATACAATTTCTAAGTAACTGAAAAATAGACAGCTTATTAAGAGAAAAAGAATAATTAATAATACAGATGTATAGGTCCATTTTCTGTCAGCATATGCTGATGAAAAATAGACAACAACAAAAAAGCCAAGGGAATTGGAAATCAGTCCGCTTACGTTATATTGGATTTTTTTAAATAAAAGTTTTTTTATATTCAAATTCGTCCTCCTCATCTTTTCTAGAATATTCTAAATTATATAATAAATGTATTTTTTTTACAAATCTGCTCATTAGCTTTAAAGG
>NZ_MLYQ01000100.1:0-44807 GCF_001866725.1 Bacillus sp. MUM 13 | reverse complement strand
AAACATAAAAAGCCTCCGCAAACATGCGGAGGCTTTTTATGTTTTCCACCCCATTAACTGAGATGAACCCATATATAAAGCGCATGCTGCATCAAAACGCAGCCTGCGCTTGAAACTCAAGCGGTAATTAAGCTTCCCCTGACTTAACCCAGGCTGAATGCTGCAAGGCTGCGGTATGAATCTGATGTTTGGACTGTAGAATGTTATCTTTCACATCTGCTAAAATCATAACGTTCGCCTCCCTTTTAAAATTCAAGATATTTGTAAGGTTACCGCAATTAGAAGTTATTGTCAATTACATTTTTATACTATTCAAATTATTCTAAACGCAAGAGCCTCTAACCTTGCTTGTAAAGATGAACTTGCACAATCTAATTTATGTTGCATTCAGCGATTCATTCCACCTGAAACTAAGCTGGTATATATCGAATAATTTTTGCCGAAGATGAAGGTAAAAATGGAAACCAGGTGAACTATGCGGGGCCTTTCACTCATTAACCCAAACTGCTCTCACAGTACAGCAACAAAAGAAGAATTCTTCGACATACAAAAAATACTTACTGCTGCTTATATCAAGGAAAATTGTATCAAGGAATTTAAATTGAATCCTTACCAGGTTTATAGCTACTACACCATTCCACATGCACTGCTTTATGATTTCCAAAAGTCCGGCATAAACAGCCTGGATATTCTCGTCATCTACTCTTTCTCTGTCATTGAACGATTTACTGAACTTTATCCGGAAAAATGGGAACAGCTTAAACAATGCTTTGGAGAGATTGTCTTTCTTTCGGAAACTTTGCCCGTTTCCCATTCAGCTGCCCCATAACTATGATAATTCCTGCTCTGTTGCGGTATGAAGTTCTATTTTTTTTTCAAAAGGCACTTTTATTAAAGTTTGTTGTTTTTTAATATGTTCTGTAAAGCGATCCCGTTGTTAAACCGGGTTGATTGAAGTGTAAGGTGTGAGTGTGAGACCCCGCACGCACTCCCCCGCGGAAAGCGGGCATCCTGGAGCGGAAATCAGCCCCTGTTCAGGTAGCAATAAAGTTTACGAAAACAGCCTTTCAAAAACAGAACGTAATGTAATATCTCTTCGGCACGGCAGTAAAACGAAAAAATAGCCAAGACACTGAAAAATCTGTCTTGGCCATGATTTATATTTTTTCAATAATATCTTTATAAATCATACGTATGGCATCTCCCCGGCTTACGACCCCGACCACTCTGTTTTCGGTGTCAACGACAGGTATCTTCTTGAAATGGTGCTTTGATATCAGGGATACAGCTTTGCTCAGGTCATCATCCTCGGAGAGTGTGACAATTTTTCTATTTTTCAAAAGCCGGGAGACAGGCTGCTGCAAGCTGGTTTTTACAGCTGTGCTCAAGGTTACATCAGGAATGACGGTGATGTGCAGGAAGTAATCATGGATGGTCTGCTTCCTTGGGGAGATATACCTTAGGATATCTCCATCACTGATCATTCCAAGAAGTTTCCCGTTTTCATCTATTACAGGAACTCCCCCGATTTTATTTTCAATCATGATGGTTAACAACTCTTTAATGGTTTGTTCAGGATGTGCAGTAAACACATTTTTAATCATAATTTCATTTACTAGCATACTAATCACCCCTTCTATATCCATTATACTCCTTACCTCTGCCTTTTTCCCTGCAGAAGCTCAAGTACAAGGGTATTATTTCGGGATTCCTATTTCATTTAACGGCCACACCTGCAATTTCACCTTCCCAATTACAGACTTTTGGGGAATAAAGCCGAAGATCCGGCTATCATTGCTGATTGGCCGATTATCCCCAAGCACAAAAAGCGAATCCTTTGGAACCTTTGTCCGTCCAGTTATTTCTTTAAGAGTAAAATCGCCTGTATATTTCTCTTTAAAAGGAAGTTTTTTCTTTCCCAGATTAAGATATGGTTCTTTATAGACAATTCCATTAACATATAACGTATCGTTTTTCATCTCCACAGTGTCTCCAGGCAGGCCGATTACCCTTTTTATATAATCTTCCTTTGAGTCTGTTGCATGAAACACTACTTCATCAAATCGCTTAGGCTCACCGATTTTACTGATGATCAGACAGTTTCCATCCTGCAGATTGGGCATCATGGATTCTCCCTTTACCAATGTTGGGGTAAAAATATATGTGCGGCAAATAACTACAATTATAAGAGCGATCAGCGCCGATTTAATCCAGGATAGCACTTCGTCAAAAACAGGATTTTTTTTCAAAAAACTCATCTTCCTTTACAGATATTTGAAAAACTTGCTGATATTCATTTTACCATATTCTTTAAGATTGACAGATAGTATTCCATTAATTTAAGAGTTTTACCAAAACACAAGCCATTCCAAACAGGCGTCAGGTTTACATTTGCCAGTATAATGGAATTGTAATAGAAGAATGATTGTTTTTATCTTACAATAAAGAAATAACTCAACTAATGGAATGGAGGTTTTTATTTGAATAATCACAAAATTGATTACAGGATCTATGGAGACGATATGCAATTTGTTGAAGTGGAGTTAGATCCCGAGGAAACAGTGGTAGCTGAGGCTGGGAGCTTTATGATGATGGATGACCGTATAGCCATGGAAACCATCTTTGGCGACGGAGCTGGAACAACTGGATTAATGGGCAAGCTTTTCAGTGCAGGCAAAAGAATGCTGACTGGAGAAAGCCTGTTCATGACTGCCTTTACCAATGAGGGCACAGAGAAAAAACACGTTTCATTTGCTTCACCATATCCAGGAAAGATTATCCCAATGGATTTGAGCGAGCTAGGCGGAAAGATCATTTGCCAGAAGGATGCCTTTTTAGCTGCTGCCAAGGGGGTTTCTGTAGGCATCGAATTTCAGAAAAAACTGGGAACAGGTTTCTTTGGCGGAGAAGGCTTTATTATGCAAAAGCTTGAGGGAGATGGAATGGCGTTCGTCCATGCCGGCGGAACCATTCAGAAAAAGGAATTGCAGGAAGGCGAAACGCTTCGGGTCGATACCGGCTGCCTTGTTGCCATGACATCAGATGTCAGCTATAGCATTGAAATGGTGAAAGGTGTTAAAACAGCATTATTTGGAGGAGAAGGTTTGTTTTTGGCAACAATGCAAGGTCCAGGAGCTGTCTGGATTCAATCTCTTCCCTTCAGCAGGCTCGCAAGCCGTGTATTTGCTGCTATGCCGCATAATGGCGGCACAAAAGATGAAGGGAGCATCGCTAAAGGATTATTCAACCTTTTGGATGGAGATTGAAGATGCAGGCGCAGCTTGCCTGCAATCCTGCTGTGAATTATTGTCAAGAGTCCGGGCTCCTGATCCAATAAAGAACACTGATAAAACAAGAGGACAGCTCATTTTCAGGATGCTGTCCTTTTGTTTTTGTACATGTTTTAAAGGGTATATGTGTATATATTGCCTAACAGGAGGAATAAGATTGAAGCTGCTTAAATGGTCATACCTCAGGAGGAATACGATAAAGACAAGCTTTGACATCTATCCTAATTCTTCTGTGATATTCCGCAGAATCAGAAATTACTACTTTATTTATAATGTTCAATGGTCCTATCCTGATCCGGCTGTAAATGAAGCAGAATTAAGGGAAATGGAACTTTTGCTTAATAAGGAATTGGGTTTTGAGGAGGGGTATAAAAACCGGAAATCCAAAAAGATGGATTAGTCCGGCGGCTTTTAAATGGTATTTTCAAAGGAAATACCATTTTCTCTGATCAGATTCTGAAAAACCCCTGCACTGCGTATAAATCCATCTTCCGGGATTCCCGAACTGCCTATGGACCAGCAGGAAGCCAGCACAGCATGGCAGAATCCCCATAATAAGATTCTATCCCTGTTCAAGTTCAGCTTTTCTGCAAATATATCTATCCTTTTCCTGATGGTGTATTCAGCATTAACTGACGGCAGTTCATTGATCAGAAACTGAATGGTATCATATTCCCTTTCTCCAGCAAGCCCTTTTGGATCAATTGCCGCCCAGCTTCCGTTTTCTCTCTTCAATATATTCCCATGATGCAGATCACCATGAAGATAATATAATTCTCCCGCCGTTGTATTCATATAAGCAAAAACCTTTAAAGCTTCCTTAATAGTTTCTGCAGAAATATCTCCTAAACCATCACTATGCTTCTTGCTCTCCATGATCAATTCCTTTTCTCTGTCCCTCACAGAATTTACCTTCCGAACTGGCTCAGCGGCTCTCCAAAGCTGTTTAAGGAGAGCCGCTGCAATTTCAGTCTTTTGTTCATCATCCATACAAATGGCTGCTAAGGAAACACCGGGTGTGATTTTTTCCAGAATCAGAAGGCCCATGTCTCCGTCATAATCCAGCAGCTCAGCTATATAAGGACCCCTCAGGTATTGAAGAGCCTGCAGTTCACTGATAAACTCACCACCCGGCACGGCCAGCTTTACAACTGCCTCCTTTCCGTTCTTAAATTCAGCAGATGCCACATAGTTATATGATAAATCAAAAATCCCGGTCATTTTCAGGGACCAGCGCCGTTCACATTCCTGCAATAAGCCATCAAGGTCTGCCAGCCACTTTCGCCCTTTCTCCCCATGAGAAGAAATCACATTATCAATAAAGGTTTTAGGCAAATCCATTCCCGCCAGCATACTTTCCTTTTTCACTCCTCGTAAATCATCTTCCTTGTCATTCCTCCATCTATCACCATGTTAATTCCTGTAACAAAGTTATTTTCATGAGCTGTCAGATACAAGCAGGCCCGTGCTATATCGTCCGGCTTTCCAACACGCCCGGAAAAATGCTGTTCATGGTCTTTGCCGCGGAGCCTTGAATAATCTCCTGTCTCTATCCATCCCGGGGAAATGGCATTCACAGTGATCTTGAATTCACTGAGTGATGCAGCAAGAGCATGTGTCAAAGCCACTATTCCTCCTTTTGTTGCTGCATATGCTTCTGAATCCGGCTCCGACATAGTAGCACGGGTGGAGGCTAAATTTACAATAGATCCTCCATGCTCATTTTCCCTAAAATATTTGGATGCCTCGCGTGATGCCAAAAACACACTCCGCAGGTTAGTATTTATAACATCATCCCACTCTTCTATGGATAGTTCATAAAGAGATTTAAACACAGCTTTTCCGGCATTATTGATTAAAATATCGATGGATTGATAAGTTTTTTTCGCTTCCTCCATCATGCTGGCGATTTCACTTTCTTTACGCACATCTGTTTTAATGAATCTGGCTTTCCCGCCATTTCGGCGGATTTCTTCAGCTGTTTCCTCACCCCTAGCTTCTTCTACATCAGCAATGACAACATTTGCTCCCTTACGCCCATAAGCTATCGCAATTCCTCGGCCAATACCGCTGGCAGCTCCAGTGACAATAACGGTCTTATTTTTATAATCCATGAAAGTCCCTTCCTTCATTTAATCTTGATTTCTGCAGCATGCAAAATTTACTTTCTGCCTATCTATGGGTCTACTTTCTTTATCCCCCATAATCCTGTTTAATAATCTCCTTCACCCTCTGCCGTATACTCTAAGCTATTGGAACAAACGCTGTGTAAAGCTTGTTTGTTTCCCGCTTCTTCCCCTATCAATTTGATGTCAAAATAATCATGAAACATAAAATACTGCAGCCGAACGAAAACCTATTTCCATTTTAAGAAAGGCTCTTTTCGTAAATATCGTTTAATATATATTTAAAGAAGGCAAAAGACAAGTATTATGAAACAAAGGAGTAATGAATTTGAGTAATGAAAATGGATTATTTAAAGCAAAAACTGTGATTGGAAACAAGGTGAAATTACGAATTTTAAAAAAATAGTATTGGTTCGTAATTAGCAAAACGAAATCAATCCGTGTTTTTCTCTATTTAATCTATTTTAAATCATAATAGTTCTCCGCTGTATAAACCGGCCAACTCCAGAAATTATCACCCTGGGACACAATATAACGATCCAAAAACAATTCAAAGTTTAATTCTAATGGCTCAAATAACTCTTCAGCTGGTATAGAGGAGATCATTAAATAATTTGGATTCTGTTCGTTAAGTCTTTTTATACTGATAACTAAAAAATGTTCCAGAACAGACCCTATAGGTATAAACGCCTCGTCAGTCTGTAAATCTTCATAGGTACTTTTAATTTCTTCTAAAGAATAGATTTCAAGCCCTCCACCTATATTTTCCCCTTCATCAAGAGTATCAAAAATCGTACACCCATTATGAAGAAGCAAAAACTCTATAAAATCCTTCGGTAAAATCCAATTTGTATCCATTTCAAATTCTCTAATTTGTTCCATAGTAGCTGGTTCGTTAAAGGAACAAACAACTTGTCCGTTTTCCCCTTCTGGTCTTGATACAATCATACTAAATTTTTCATCTAACCGATTTTTCAGACCTGTTAAAGTTTGTTCGATAAATGCCATATACATTCTCCTTATTTGTAATTATGCCACCAAGGGGAAACAAGTCTAGAATGCAGTTTCACTGGAAGAGGGAAAAGATTACCGAATGCGTTAGTTCCTCCGTATTCCAAAGGAATGATGTGATGTATTTGAGTAGTTTTACCGGTCTAATCCCATTTTGTTTTTCTCATGCTGAGCCTTCCCGATTTCTTCATATTGAGCTTTCAATAAACCGTACATAGTAACATCATAAAAACGGCTGTTTTGATGCATATATTCCTTCAATACACCTTCCTTTTCAAAACCGAGCTTCTGTAATAGCCTGTTGGAGGCCTCATTTTCTATGTAAACAATCGCCCCGATTCTATTAAACTTCATATGGAAGAAGCCATACGAAAGGACCGCCTCTATAGCTTCTTTAGCAAAACCCATCCTCCAGAAATCAGGATGGATTTCATATCCGATTTCTGCTCTTTTATGCGGCAGGGCCATATTGTTAAATCCTATGGAGCCAATAAGTCCATTCTGACCCTTCCGCTGGATGCCCCAGCGTATTCCCCGTTTATTTCTCCTGCTTTCTGCAAAAAATTCAATGAGTTTTCTGGCTTGTTCTATTTCCCTCATGCTGTCCTGCCCATAAAATTTTGTAACATCGTCTCTTGAAAAGCTGGCAAACATATCATTTGCATCACTTTCCTTTATTTCTCTAAGCACAAGCCGTTCTGTTTCCAGCTCTTTAAACATTTTATATTCCTTCCTCTCATATGGACAATGTGCCCCATCCACCTTTACCTAATTTGCATTGTACCTTTTCTGCTTCAAAAACAGTGTATGCTCAATAATCGCAGATTTGAGAGATAACATGTAAGTATGTATCATTTTCCAGAGGGCGGATGACTATCGGTTTCAGATTTCCGTAAAAACAGAACTTCACATTTTCTTCTTCAATTTCTTTTAATGCATCAAGCAGGTACTTTCCATCCATTGTTATTTTCAGCCTGCATATCCCGCTGCTGCCAAGCAATGGCTGTTTTTCGATGATTTCTCCCAGCTGAGGACCGGCTGCGGATAGCATCAAACTCGATGGTCCCTTAACTTCCAGCTTAACATTATGGTTATGCGAATCTGAAGACAGGAAATAAGACCTCTCGATACCCATCAAGAGCAGCTTCGCATTCAGTGCAATTTCTGTTTCAGGATGATCTGGAACCAGCTGATGCACATCCGGGAATCTCCCTGCAATAAGTCTTGTATATACCATGAGCCCGCCTGCTTCAAACCTGATATACTGCTGTGAAATATGGATGATGATTATCCTGTCTTCACGCCCCAGCAGCTTTAACAGTTCATGTACACTGGTTCCTGGGATAATATATGAGCCTTCAATTTGCTGTTCATTTATTTTAATTTTCGTCAGTGCCAATCTGTGGGAATTGGTAGCTGCACAATATAGAAAACCATCTTTAAATATCAGGTTCACTCCTGCGAGAACAGGGTTTCTAATTTGATTGGCTGCAGCAAACTTTGTTTGTTTAAAAAGCCGGGCAAGCACTTTTTCTTCCATGGATATAGAATAATCCGGGTCCATCTCCGGCAACTCCGGAAAGTCGCCAGCATTCATTCCCTTCCATTTCACTTCTATATCACCTGCTTTTAAAACAATTGATAATCCATCACTCTTGATCCAAACTTGACCTTTGGGCAATCTCTTGAACAGCTCAGAAAAATGTTTGAATGGCACAATAATTTCTCCTATTTCCACTATCTCCAGCACCTCGATTGTCTGATTGATGAATCTTGAGATGAAAATATCAAAATCGCTGCTTATGAGAGTAAGGCCTTTCTGTCCGGCAGATATTTTTATTCCGGTTATTATAGGATGAACAGAAGAAACGGAAACCGCCTTGCCCGCATCCGCGATGGCTTTTAACATTACTTCCTGTCTGATGGTAAACTCCATTTTTCCCTCCAGGTGTTTTTTATTTATTTTAACATATAGAAATTTCAGTAAATTATAAAACAGAAAGTCTGCTAAAAAAGTCATGTATGTATTTGCATTAATTAAACACAATAACATGAAGCAGAAGGAGGAGTATCAATGGATCAAACCCTAGGATATCTAAGAGAAATTTTGTCCGGCCATACAGATAGTGACCATGCAGGAAAGATTCTTTACCATAAACTTGTGAAAAACAACTATAAGAATGAAGAAGCATTCGTCAGGGATTTATCAAGTTCAGAAGGAGATTATTTGAATAAGGTACTTAAAGAAGCAATTGATTATTCCGAACAAGAGGGAGACAGCGAAAGAGCAGGGCAGCTGAATGAAGTGTACGAGCTCTTAATTCTCTGAAGGAGTAAACAGCTGGCCGAGGGGGGCATAGCCTCCCTTTTTCAAGCCTGTTTAAAATTACAAATCCATATACAAGATGAATTGTTCCCCTTTTTTTCCCATCACCCGATTTCCTCTATCTTCGAAACCGCATGCTTTATAAACATGCTGGGCAGCATGATTGCTGTGATTTACAGCCAGAACAATTTCATTTTTATCAGGGAAGTTTTCCTTTATAAAGGATGGTAATAGCTTAATTGACGCTTTGGCTATTCCTTTGCCCTGATGCGGCGTGTTAATTGAATAGGCCCGAAGCAAAATGCTATCCTGATTTTTACTGTACTGTTTGACCCCTTCCTTTTCATGAAGCACGAAAAATCCGGCTGGGGTGCAGCCATCCATGATCATAACCGGGTATCTTTCATGGTCAGTTTCGCATACTTGCAAGGCCTCTGCTGGCAATGCTGTAAATTGGTGCTGCTCCCCATCCAAATAAAAACGTTCTATTTCACTCCTATATCTTTCATTATAAAATCTAAGTGAGATTACATTATTTAATTGATTCATTGTTTGGCCTCCTTAATCTTCTGAAGATGCAATTCATCTGTTATTTTCGCGCATTGCTACTCTGTATCCTGCCAACTTTCGTAAAAAATTCCATTTTGTCTTTTGAGGATAAAAAAAAGAGCCCGGTTTCGGACTCGTTTTTCTAATTCGTGCTGCTGACATTATTTTTATTAAAGGTCATCAATTTTCTGATGGATATGATTAAAGCTCCCGCCCATAGAATGATAAAACCAGTATAAATGGAAGGATAATGGCTGGAATAGTTCGGCAGCCAGGTATTCAAAAGGGTTCTTGCATTCAAAATTATGATGAAGCCTCCAACGAAGACTCCCATCAGCTGTGCTGGAATAACTCTGACCAGCCAGGCAGCAATCGGCGCAGCAAAAATGCCTCCAAGCATTAAAGCACCAACCCATAGCCAATTGACCTGATTCCAGCCCAGTGAAATAATAAAGCCCAATGTTGCCGAAATAGAAACAGCAAATTCACTGGTATCAACAGTTCCAATTACTTTGCGGGCAGTCATTCCTTTTTTGGAAAGAAGGATTGGCGTGGAGATTGGCCCCCAGCCGCCTCCTCCTGTTGCGTCGGCAAAACCGGCAATCAAACCGAGGGGGATGGATTGCTTATAGGGCAAAGGAGGCAATTCCCTGTCTTCTGATGGCTTGAACAGAAACAGAAAACGTATGATGATATAGGCTCCTAGGATCAATAAAAAAGTCGAAACGTAAGGTTTTACAGCATCTCCAGGCAGGTTGCTTAAGAAACAGGCGCCAGTAAATGCCCCAATCGATCCAGGAATGATAAGGCGAAAAACCATTTTTTTGTCTACATTTCCAAAACGGATATGTGATATTCCGGAAGCTGCAGTGGTGACAACCTCTGAGAAATGAACTGATGCTGAAGCGACTGCAGGAGTGATGCCAAATGCCAATAGAAGAGAAGACGAAGTTACTCCATATGCCATCCCTAACGATCCGTCTATTAACTGTGCAAGCAATCCGATAAACGCCAAAATCAGAAGTTTCTTCATATTATACCTCCTTTTCCTACCTTAATAATTGGTTTTTCTTTGATAACTTCCCCTCATTTTCTCACTAAGAGCTCCATAAAATCCTTCCTATTCAGTTCGGAATGTCTATATTCTTCATCTGTTATTCTTAGGAGCAGCTCCGATTTTTCCTTATGTCCCAATTCGCTTTGATTAATTTTCTTGCGCGCTTTCCACAGAAAATCCGTATATTCAATATAGGATTCATCAAATCTGTCCAGCAGGTCTTTTTTTATTTTTTTAGCAAGATGAGGACTTGCTCCGCTTGTTGATATACCAATCGTAAGCCTCCCCCGATGGATAGAAGCAGGGATATGGAAATTGCCAAGTTCATGATCGCTTACAGACGAGACAAGCTGATTTTCCTGAGCGTTCGAAAGGATTTCTTCATTTAGGATTTTAGAATTTGTAGCAGCCACCAACAAGAAGGCATGATAATAATCTTCCTTTACTGCTTCCTTGTGCAGCACCTTTATTTTCCCCCTGCTCAACAACTCTTTCATGTCATCGCACAGCCCGGGGCTTATTACTGTTACTATGGCGCCTTCTGAAACAAGTGGCAGCACTTTACGATAAGCTATTTCGCCTCCGCCTATAATCACACATTCCTTGCCGGATACATTAATCATGACTGGAAACATGTGAGGCTCCTTCCGAAAGCTCTGCTGCCCGCTGCTGCAGGATATCCCCAATCCTCGGATGATATCCGAGATAATTGCAAAGGATAAACTGCTTTCCGGCTTCCCGCGATAGGGTGCTGATAGATTTTTGGATGGTCTTCATCAATATGCCCGTGAACAGAAGATAAGGTATGATCAGGACATTCTTGTAGCTGCTTTTTCCTGCAATCTCAAGCCCTTCCTCCAGTCCCGGGGAAGCCGCTGTTAAAAAGCAGACTTCCACTGCGGGAAAACCGGTTTTTATCTTCAGCCGATCTGCTATGGAGGTCAAATCCCTCTTAACACCGGGATCGCTGCTTCCCCTCCCCACAAGCAGAACAATGGAATTTTCAATGTCTGTTTGCCCTGTTTCTGCTATCCGCTCTTTCAAAATATCAATCATATAATCATGAGCCCCAATAGGAGCACCATATTTAATCTCTATAAAAGGAAAACGCTTCTGGATTCTTTTAAGTTCGTTCGGGATATCTTCCTTCGCATGCATAGCCGCCAACAGCAAAACCGGAAGTACAATGATTTTTTTTGCCCCTCTTTTGACACAGTTCGCGAATGCCTGTTCAATAGAAGGTTCAGCAAGCTCAAGAAAGCCATATTCCTGTATCGCTGCCGGATGCTGATTAATGCACTCCTTAATAAATGAAACTGCCTCCATGCGGGCCTTTTCCACCCTGCTTCCATGGCAGATGTAAAGAATTGCTTCCATTTAAAAGCCCTCACTCACAAGCAGGCTTTCACTGAATGTAAGCTGCTCAAACCAGCTTATTTTCTTTCTCATTTTTACGACTTCACCAATAATGATCAAAGAGGGGTTAACTACCTTTTCTTTTGCCGCCGTTTCTGAAGCTTTGCAAAGAGTGGTTACTACAGTTCTTTGTTCCTGAAAGGTTCCCCAGTGGATAAAGGCTACAGGCGTTTCCGGATTTTTCCCATGCTCAAGCAGCTTTTTCTGGATGTATTGAATATTTTTCACTCCCATATAAACTGCAAGAGTATCGATGCCCTTAGCGAGTGCTTCCCATTTATAGGTATCTTTTTCTCCATTTTTTTTATGGCCGGTAATAAAAGCGAAGGATGAGCCATAGTCACGGTGCGTTACTGGAATCCCGGCATAGGCAGGAGCAGCAATTCCGGCTGTGATGCCGGGTATAATTTCAAATGGAATCCCGTTCATGGCGAGTGCTTCCGCTTCTTCCCCGCCTCTGCCGAATACAAAAGGATCTCCTCCTTTAAGTCTTGTAACCACATTCCCTTTTTTGGCATATTTCACAAGAAACCGGTTAATTGTTTCCTGCTGCATCAAATGAAAATCTGGAAGCTTGCCGCAGTATATCAATTCTGCTCCAGGCTTTGCGTTTTTCAGCAGCTCCTCATTGACCAGGCGATCATACAAAATCACATCCGCTTCCTGGATGGACCTTAAGCCCTTCACGGTAATTAAATCTGGATCTCCTGGACCCGCGCCAGTCAGGTAAACCTTTCCCATAATACTCACCCTTTCTCTGCAAAACTAAAAAAACTTCCATGGGCAGGTGCTTTACACATTCCCCATTGATGGCCAGTTAACGAAGCATTTTATCTGCCTCCTGTTTCGGGTGAGCATCACTGTCCCGATAAAACAAAACCCGCTCCTTTTCTGATTTTCTTTTTTTCATGAAGAGAAATATCATCAATAACTGGAAGCCTTAAATAATGTTTTTCCAATTCTATGTCAACCATTTCAAATGCTGCTTCATCATTTTCTGCGGCAATAATGACATGAATCACTTCTTTATCTGCTGTAACCTCAAAACGATATAAGTTCATATTCCCACCTGCCAATTTCTAGACTGCCACGCTCTCCAGGTATGTATCGAGCCTTTCCTGAAGCTTGCCAGTCCCCGTTCTTTCGACATATTCAAAGAAAGTTTCTCCAGGGATTTTTGTTTCATGGAAAAATACCAAAAGGTCTTTTAAAACATGCTTCAGCTGCTCCGCTGCAATCTTGCCTTTCAGCTTTTCATTGAACTTGCCGCCTTTATGCAATGTGCCTCCTACGTAAATTTCAAAGGCTTCCACCATAACCTTATCTTTATTTTTCATTTTGATTCCTTGAAGGCCAATTTCAGCTATTTGCCTTTGGCCGCATGAATTTGGACAGCCTACCATATGAATCCTTACAGGAACATCGAGTTGGAGCTCCTCATCCAGAGCTTCTGCCACACGTCGCATTCTTTCCTTCGTTTCTACCAATGCGAGATTGCAATATTCGATTCCCGTGCAAGAAACCGCATAACCCAGTATTTTTTTTGGAGACACCGGGAACTTTTCAAAAATCGCTTCTTTTAAAAATGATTCTACACTTTCATCAGGTATATTTGGTATGATCAGATTCTGCGAGTTGCAGTTTCTGATTTCCCCGTTGCCGTATTTTCTTGAAATGCGGGCAAGTTCCAAAACCTCATCAGGTGTCAGCCGGCCTACAGGAATATGAATCCCGGCATAGTTCAGCCCTTCCTGTTTTTGCTTGTGGACACCATAAAAGTAACCTGCATTCCAGCCTTTTGAAGCATCTTCCCCTTTTTCCTGAAGAGGTCCAGTATACTCAAGCAGCTTTTCCTTGAATTTCTCCGGACCCCAGTCGGCAACTAGAAATTTCAGGCGTGAATGGTGCCGTTTTTCTCTGTATCCATAGTCCCTGAAAATCGTTGTGACGGCAATGGCCACCTTCAGTGTCTGATCTGGAGTGATAAATATATCCAGTGTTTCCGCAAGCTTCGGAACGGCTGATAGTCCCCCGCCAACTTTCACATGGAAGCCCTCGATTCTTGCACCATTCACTTCCTTATACGCCGGCACAAAGGAAACATCGTTGATTTCGGAATTGGATGCATTATAAAGATTGGCTGAGACAGAAATTTTGAATTTTCTTGGCAAATTAGAAAAATCTTCATTCTTGCTGAAATAATGAAAAAGTTCATTGACCGATTCTCTTGTATCAAATAATTCTTCAGCATCTATCCCGGCAAGCGGACTTCCTACAATATTCCGGGTGATATCCCCGCATGCCCCCGCTGTCGTCAAGCCTGCTTTTTCAAGGCGGCTGAAAATATCGGGTATTTGATCGATGGTCAGCCAGTGAAACTGCACGGCCTGCCTTGTTGTAATATCATATACCCCGCGTCCGTAATCCCTGGCAATAAGGGCCAGCGTTTCTGCCTGTTCGTTAGTCAGGATGCCTGATGGGATAACGACCCGCATCATAAAGTAGCCATCCTCTTTAGGCCTCTGCAAATAAAGGCCAGCCCACTTAAACATATCCCATTGTTCCTTTGGAATTGATTCAAATCCGTTTTCAGCATAAAAAGGAATATCTTCAAAAATCCTGAGGCCATCTTTTTCAAGCTTCTTGATTTCTGTTTTATTTAGTTTAGGATGATCCTGCCAATTTTTTTCGTAACCCATGTCCCGTTCCCCCCTGCTTAAATAAAATTTCTGCTAGTTAAATAGTGCAGTAGCTGGCTGACACATTCTTCGATGGAATAACGTTCTGTTTCAAGAATGATTTCTGGATTTTGCGGTTCCTCGTAGGGAGAATCTATGCCGGTAAAATTCTTGATCAGACCGCTCCGGGCTTTCCGATACAGTCCTTTAGGATCACGGCTTTCACATTCTTCAACCGGGCACCTGACGTATACCTCAATAAATTCGTTATTTTCAAGCAGGTTTCTGACTGTATCGCGGTCCTCCTGGAAAGGAGAAATGAAAGCAGTCAAAACGACCTGGCCGCTGTCGACGAAAAGTCTTGAAACTTCTCCAATACGGCGGATATTTTCCTTTCTGTCACTGTCAGTAAACCCTAAATCCTTATTCAGTCCATGACGGATATTGTCACCATCGAGAACATAATTGCCGATTCCATTTTTGTACAAAGCATTTGCCAGTTCATTTGCTATCGTTGATTTGCCTGAACCAGAAAGCCCTGTGAACCAAATGACAAAGCTATGATGCGCATTTTGCACTCTTCTGAATTCCTTTGATAATGATAATTCATGCCATGTAATATTTAAACCTGTCTCCAAAACCGTGTCCCCCTTTTTCTAATCAAACCTGCACTTCATCCTTTTTCATCCCTTTAATCAGTACTTCGATGACTTCCCTGCGGCTGAATTCAGCCGGAGGAATTTCTCCGTTCCGAAGCATTTCCCGTACTTTTGTGCCTGATAAAATAACATGATGCTCTGAGTTATGCGGACAGGTTTTGGCAGAGGCCATGTTTTTGCACTTGCTGCAATAAAAGCTATGTTCAAAGAATAAGAGGGTAATTCCAAGCTCTTGTTCTGTAAAATTCGAAAAGATTTTCTGGGCATCATATGTGCCGTAATAATTGCCGACACCTGCATGATCGCGGCCAACTATGAAATGCGTGCAGCCATAATTTTTGCGGACCATTGCATGAAATATCGCTTCTCTTGGTCCTGCATAGCGCATCGCTGCCGGAAAAACGGACAGAAATACTCTGTCTTTTGGATAGTAGTTTTCAAGGAGCACCTGATAGCTCTCCATCCTGATGTCTGCAGGGATATCATCTGACTTCGTCTCCCCTACCAGAGGATTAAGCAGCAATCCATCTACAATTTCCAGTGCCGTTTTTTGGATATATTCATGGGCACGGTGGACCGGATTTCTTGTCTGGAAGCCTACTATTGTATTCCAGCCCTTGTCAGAAAAAATTTTTCTGGTTTCTTCCGGATCTCTGTAAAAATTCCTGAAGCCCTTCCTCTCGACTCTTTTAGTCAGCTTTATTTCTCCGCCTATATACATGTCCCCCCTGCTGTAAAGCTTTTGTACCCCCGGGTGTTCGATGCTCCCAGTTCCATAGACACTGCTTGCTTCTTTGCTTTTATCAGGTTCATAAATATCAGCGATAATTATGGTTCCGTACGTGATGCCATCATGGACCAGCCTTGCTTCTTCACCTATTGACAGGCTTTGTGCTGCTTCCCTGGAGGCGGGAAGAGTAATAGGAATGCTCCATACCGCTCCACTCAAAAGCCGCATATTTTCAACCACGGAATCATAATCCTTTTGTGCCAAAAATCCCTCAATCGGGCTGAAGCCCCCGGTTCCAATCAATTCAAGATCACTTAATGAAATAGCATCAAGCTCTATTTCTTTTTTTATATGTGCTGTCTCATAATGGGGATTCCACTTATTGATAAGTGTTCCTCCATGCGGTTTGCTTAGTGTCACGTTTTCTGGCCTCCCATGTTTTCTTGTGTTCTATTTTTGTGGCTCTTTTTTAATTTTTTTTATGAAGTATGAAGCCCGCACTCCGTTTTCCCGGTAGCTGACCATCTTCCTGACCTCAGGTCATCTTCATTCACAGCAGCGGCCGTACACGTTTCACAGCCAATGCTTGGATAGCCTTTATCATGCAAAATGTTATATTGCAGATCATTTTTATGGGCATACCGCCAAACATCCTTCCATGTCCAATGAATAAGCGGACAAATCTTAACAGATTTGAACTTATTGTCTTTATTAAAGTACTCGGTATTACCTCTGGATGGGGATTGTTCCCGCCTCAGACCAGAAATCCAGGCAAGCGGCATAGAAAGGACTTCATTCAAGGGAATGATTTTTCTGAGTTCGCAGCATTTATCAGGCTCCCTTTTCCATAATTCAGGTCCATATTGTTCTGCCTGTTCTGCAAGCGTCAGTTCAGGCTTCTTCATTTCAATCTGCAGATTCGGGTACCTTTCACTTACCCTTTCAATTAATTGATACGTTTCCTTGAAATGCAGGCCGGTATCTAAGAAAACAATTTTTGCCCTATCCGTTATCTTTGAAATCAAATCGATCATAACAATACCTTCTATTCCGAAACTGCAGGCATATACCAATTCATCAGCATAGGTTTTATAGGCCCAATCTAAAACTTCAAGAGCTCCTTTCGTTTCGCTGCCTGCTGGAAAATCAACAGGGGCATGTTCATCAAAATTCTGATACACCAATATACTATTGCCCATAAACAGCCTCCTTTTATTGTTCATTCCTGATTTTTGAATAAAAAAAGGCAGCATTAACAAAAACCCGCTAATACCGCCTCTAGTTGTCTAGTCAGCTATTTTTATTCATTTGTGAGCAGAGATTTTTATAAAAAAAAATCTTCCGCTTTGGAAAGATTTTGGCAATGTCATATAAACATATACCTTATCTCCCAAAATGCATCACATTTTGTTGGAGTTAGCACCTTGCATGCTATGCAGGTTGCCGGACATCATCGGGCCAATTCCCTCAGTCTCTCTAGATAAGTTTGATTATTAAGAATAATAACACAACAGGAAAATATGTCAATAAGTTATCTTATTTATTTACTTGGATATTAATTATCATCTCTTAAAAATATTACTATGCCGACGGACGCCATTTTGGACCTTTCATTTTGCATTTCACATATATTGCATCATGCGTTAATTTTAAGGGGGAATTTATATTTTTCCGATAAAGACACTTTTGAATTATATCATGGCTTCAGCCCAGAAAAAAAATGAAGCCTCAAAAAACCTGCTGAACCCCCAGACATTCACTGTGTTAAACACTCTTATAAAAAAAGAATTGGCTTTTCCTGCAGAAATCGATAAAGGCCTCCTGCCTCACGAAACAGCAATTGTAAGCAAGGTACGGGAAGAAACCAAACAAGCGAATCGGAATAACCTGACCCGAACGAACGCTTATCTTGATTGCTATGAAAAAAATCCGGAACTCCATTGGTCCCTGCTTGCCCATTTGGTATCCAGAAACGGCGGATATCATATGACAGATTTAAAAGGGGAGAGCATGAACCATCTTTTCGGCAAGGATGATCAGCAAATATTCTTCCGCTTTTTAGAGCATGCAAATGCAGCCATCTTTTCAGATGCCTATCCGCAGCTCCTGTTATATGAAATCTATAAAGAAAAACCCTTTAAGCTCAGGAAGCTTCTAAACATCTTTCATATTTCCCGATTTATGCATCCAATCTGGGAAATGTTCGCGGCAGAGAAAAATCCTCCCCTGCTCACTGCTGCCATGATAATAAATGAACAAAGGATGCTTGAAGATCGCATATTAAAGCGTACCAGCCATGGAGAAGTTCTAAAGAGAATTGATTTTCAGCTCCAGGAATTTTTAGGTTTCACTACAGTCATTTTTCCATTTTCCTATAAAAAAACGGCACCAAGCTCCCTGACCGGCCTCACAGTAAAACGCTTTGCCGATTTGTCCCATCGAATTATGACTGGCAAGAAGCTGTACGCAATCCTCTTTCAGCATCCTGAAATTCATAAAGGAATTTATCACTTTTCAAAGTCAATCCCTCATACAGGATCAAGAGCGGATTATTGGCCCTATATATTCGGGAAAAATAAGCAGCAAGGCAAAATTCACAGCCCCAGCTTAACGGATGCATGGCCGGATGAACAGCTCCCGATTATTCCGATGCTTGACTGGTTTAAAAATGAGGACTGCATGGATGACCTTATCGAGCTGCCTGCCATGAAAAAACTGGACATAACAGAAACCGTGATAAATAACCTCCGCCAGCTGCAGCTAATCAATGAAATAAAGGCCATTATATAAAGCCCCGTACTCATTTCTTTATGATTATGCTGAACGAGCCGGACTTTTACTGGCAATTGATCAAAATGGCGGGGGAGTTTCCGCGAACATAATCATTCTGCCTATATTCCGCTGTTTACAATCTCATTTTGCTGCTGTTGCAAACATTTTTTTTGCGTTAAAAAAATCCATTTCCTTATTCAGGAAACGGAAACTCTTCAGGCATGTACTCCCGTTTGTAATGGAGCATTTTTCTTAATGAACCTCGGCAGGATGATGCTATAGAATATACCAACAAAGAACAGGCAGGATCCGACAAGCCAAAATAAAGATTCAACTGTAATATATTTAGGATAAAAGCCTGCAATCAAAAGCAAGGTACCCGATTGGGACATCATCATCAGGGGATTGACCCAGCCCTGTACCCGCCCCATCATTTTGGGATCAACAATCCTTGGCATCCATCCTCCAATCGCTACGTTAATCATTGGAAGAGATAGGGCGACCGCTCCAGAACTGATTAAATACAGCATTGTGGAAGGAACCACTGCCCCCCATGCCGTTGCTATCCCAGAAAGCAGCAAACCGAGCACAAGCATTTTATAAAGCTTCATCTTCTGTGCAAGCATGGAAGCCATTACACTGCCGGCAAGCACTCCTGCACCAAAGACAATTCCGAGGACGATGCTATACTCTTCATAATGGCTAGGCTCCAACTTGTACTTTAATATGAATACCTGCATGACTGAAAAGGCTCCATTGATAATTCCAAAAACGATGAACCCGCAAATCAGGCTTGCCAGCAGCTTGTTTTTAAGAATGTAAAAGATTCCGACTTTAAAGTCACTCAATACAAAGGAGAAATTCAAATCCTTCAATGAATGGTTTCCATTCGGAAGGCGCACTTCCTTGCTTAACCTGCAGGACTTTATTAAAAACCCGCTTATAATGAAACCAAGCACATCAATCAGGATGGCACCGCGGATGCCAAAGTGCCAATAGCAGAAAATTCCAAGTCCAGATCCAAACAGCATGAACAAACTTGAAACCATCTGGTTCAGCCCGGCAGCTGTCGTATAATCTTCCGGTGTTAATATGCCTTGTATAATCGCCGATTCTGCGGGGGAGAAAAAATTCCGGACTGCACTTCTTAAAAACAAAAGGGCGAAAGTAAGCGGAATCCATTGAATAATTAATGAAAGAATAAACAGGAGAGATAACCCTGCACATATCCAGTCACAATAAAGCGCTACCTTTTGGCGGTCCAGGCGGTCAGCTGCAACACCTACCATGAAGAAAACTGCCAATGCAGGCAGAGAAAACATCAGCTCCGTTATCGTCGCATATACCGGCTGATTTGAGTAGCGGTGAAGCAGATAAAACATAAACGCAGTAAGGCCAATCGTACCGCCCATTTGTGATGTAAAGGCGGCTAAGAATAGCTTTGTGAAATTTTTTTCGCGGAAAACACTTGCCATTTTGTTCATATTAAACCTGCCTCTTCTTAATATTTATTAACATAATTATACAGAAAAAGGATAATTTTAATATATAGCCTGCCGCTGGTTTTTCTCTCCACCTATAGTCTGAGAAGAATGTCCGCATGCAGTATTACCAATGGCTTAAAATACAGTGTTTTATTAATAATTATTCCTCTTCAAACGTTCCCCTTATCAAGGCTCGGCCATTTTCGACCATCATCCTCCCTTTGGCAAATACCGTTTCAATTTGATATGTCTTTTTATGCATGAGCAAAATATCTGCATCTTTTCCAGCTTCTATTCTCCCTTTTTGGGAAAGTTTTAAAATATTTGCAGGGTTTTCTGTAACTGCCCGAAAGCTATTCTCTGCCGATACTCCATCAATAGTGATCGCATCCTTAACAGCTTCATATAAAGACATGCATTTTCCTATACTAAGCCCTGCTAATCTTCCGGCGCTGTCAAAATCGGGAAGGCTTGCCTGCCCATCAGATGTAAAGGTCATTCTGCTGATGTCCACACCTGCTTCAAGTCCCAGCTTTAGAGCAGTACTTGCCTTCACTTCTCCATCTTCAATGAATTTTTTGATGGTACTTGTCGTAAAGTCAATATATCCGCCATTTTTTGCATATTTAATTCCTGCATGAAATAAATGATGATTTCTGTTAATATGTGTCGGATAGAATTGGCTGATTGGCACCTCGGTATTTTCTACGACTTGCTCAATCACTTCAAGATGATCCATACTGTCTCCAACATGGATATTGACAACTCCTGATTTTCCGGATAACAAGCCTCCAACACGTGCCTCTGAGGAGAGTCTTGCAATTTCCTCCGCTGAAGGCTGTGATGATCTGTGGTCTGCTATGGCTATTTCCCCTACTCCGATAATTTTATCAATTAGAATTAAATCATCCTCTATTTTTCCGGTTAACGTTTTAACTGGCACTTGATAAGAGCCTGTATGCACATAGCAGGTAATTCCTTCTTCTTCAAGAGCTCTTGCCTTGGCAAGCAGTGCAGGCATGGTTCTTGTCGTTCCATCTGTGCCAATTACTCCAACCAGTGTAGTAATGCCTGCAAGTGTTGCATCTGTCAGCTGGATTTCCGGTGTTCTTGTTTTGTAACCTCCCTCGCCTCCGCCGCCTATAATATGAACATGGGCATCTATAAAACCCGGTACTACAAGCTTACCTGATGCCTGGATGACTTTGACTTGATTAAAGGATTCTGGAATTTCAATTTCATCTTCTATAAACCCTATTTTATCGGCAACAAGCAGTACATCCTTTTTCCCAATATATTCAGGGGCATATACTTCTCCATTTTTTATTAGCGTAAGCATATTGCTTTCACCCTCCAAAGTAATCTTTTTTTAACTTGCCTGCTGATTCCCGGTTCAATCAGTAAAGTGCGTAAGCCATTTCTTCAAGAAATTTTCATTAATAATAATTCACTTTATTACAATAGCATTTTTTCTGCACATCAAAGGTTTTAAAAGATGCGCCCAGGGTAAATATCAACCATAACCCTACCAATTAAAAATTATCATATAAAATACCACTAACAAAAGGAGAAAAACATGATGAGTGAATTGATTTCCACTGAAATATCATTAAATAAGAAGCTGACCATGAGACAATTAATGGAATTGCACCAAATTACCAAAAATTCCGGGAGTACTGCGTATTTCATGTGCAAACAAAAAATCGTTGATTCTGCCAAGCTTTCAAGTCTCGTATCCTTCATGCTCACGCTTAATGAATGTTCAGATATCAAAGTAATCATTGAAGGAGCCAATGTTCAGGAAACCCTCCAAAGCATAAAGGATTGCTGCCACTCATCAACTATTTGGCAAAATGATAAATTTAAATTTTTTGCCAATCCCGAACAGACTATACAGATATAATGATATTCCGCGAACAACATATGAAGGCTGCCTTTTAAAAATGGCGGCTTTTTTTAATTTCCTGGAATAACTTCCATCTGCAATAAGCAGGAAATTGCAGAAAAATAAGCCGTGTTCAGAAGCACACGGCTTATTTTTCTGCTTTCAGCAGTGCTATTTCCATTTAAAAATTCTATTCTTCCATTTGTCAATGTTCTTTTTGAGATTTCCGCCTTGTTCCAGCCAGTATTTCCACTTATCCTGCTGTTCTTTTTCCTTTTGCCTTTCTTCAATGAGAGTCCCAATATCCTGTACATTAAAAGATTCGGGTTGCTCTTTGGCCAAAGCCTTTGACATGATTTTTTGAAATACAATGGCAGCCCCTTCACTGCTGTGCGTTGTCAGATAGTTGCTAGCATCAGTTTTATCAGTTCCTGCCCATACAGCACCAACCAATTTTGGCGTGTATCCTACAAACCATTGATCCTTAACGCCAGTGTCCCTGCCATTTATTACTGCCTGGGCAGAGCCTGTCTTACCGGCAATTTCATAACCTGGAACAGACGCATTCTTTCCTGTCCCGTATTTAACAACACCAAGGAGCATACTGGTTATTTTCTCAGCAACCTTTTTTGTTGTCACTTTTGTCTTCTTCTTTGTCCAGTGAGCGATTTCTTTCCCCTCAGAGTTTTCAATTTTGACAATCGTGTGGGCATCTAACCGTGTACCATTATTGGCAAATGCCGAGTAAGCTTCTGCCATATCCAGCGGTGAAACCCCTTTATCCATCCCGCCCAACGCAAGAGCTAAACTTTTATCCTTTTTATCAAGCGGTATCCCAAACCTTCTGAGAGCATCAACGCCCTTATCAGCTCCTATTTCATTAAGCAGCCAGACAGTAGGAACATTGAGGGATTTCATGGCTGCTTCATACATGGGAACTTGCCCTTCATATTGACCATTAAGGTTGGATGGCTCATAGTTCCCAAATTTCATTTTTTCATCTTTTAACTCACTTGTGATTTCATAACCTTCCTCTAGTGCAGGGGTATAAACAGCGAGCGGCTTCATAGCAGATCCAGGCTGGGCTCTTAGCTGGGATGCGCGGTTGTATCCCAGAAAAACATGTTCCCCCCGTCCCCCTATTAATGCTTGAATGCCGCCCGATTTTGGGTCCATTAATACTGCACTGCTTTGTACGATTCCTTTGTTTGAACGATCCAGAAAATCAAGCTCATTATTATAAACATTTTCTGCATCCGCTTGCATTTCCTGGTCAAGGGCAGTGAAAATCTTGTAACCGCCTCTCAGCAGTTCATCCGTTTTCAAATGATACTTTCCAGCTGCTTCACGAAGAACCTGATTCACATAATAAGGGAATTTCTCCTTTAATGGATCCTTAAGGTTTCTTCCATCAAGTATTAACCTTTCATTTCTCGCTTGTGAATATTCACCTTTTTTCAGTTTTCCATTGGATTTCATTCTGGATAAAACCAGATTTCTCCGCTCAATGGTCTTATCCATATGTTTATAGGGGTCAAGGGCTGACGGTGCATTGATCATTCCGGCAAGTGCAGCGCTCTCCGATAAGGTCAATTTTGACGGGTCTTTCCCAAAATAAATTTCTGAAGCTTTTTGGATTCCCCAAGCTCCATGGCCAAAATATACCTGATTTAAATACATTTCCATAATTTCGCTTTTTTTATATTTTCTTTCCACTTCACGGGCAAGGAAAAATTCTTCCCATTTCCTCTTAAAGGTCCTCTCAGGTTTCAATAAGGATATTTTTACAAGCTGCTGTGTAATGGTACTTCCTCCTTCAACTACACCCCTTGCTTTAATATCTGTTAAGAGAGCCCGCATGATGCCTTGATAATCAATGCCATGATGTTCATAAAAACGGCGGTCTTCAATTGATATCACAGCATTTTTCATAGATACTGGAATTTTTTCAATTGGAACGCCTTCCGTTTTATTTGACGTAATCCTGCTTGCAAGCACGCCTTTCCCATCATAAATTTCCGTAGGGCGGGCAAGTTTATCATTTAAATTGATTTTCGGCCTGTAAAAGGCTGAAAATCCAGCCGCCACTATTGCAATAATGCAGAAGACCGCAAAAATACGCGGCCATGCTTTTTTTCTATATTTTTTTCTGTTTCTTTCGACTCTTTTCATAATGCCTCCCTATTTTTGCGTTGGCAAAACCAATTTTAACAGCTTTTAATTCCTTTACCCACTTTTAGTTGATGCTCTTTATATATTTTTCCTAATATCATCTAAACTATCTCTTTTTATCATGCAGCCGTTCATATTGGACCAAAAAAAGCAGCCGCGGATTAAACGGCTGCCTTGCAGGATTCATGCTTATGTCATTACAGAATGAATGGCCTCTGTACTTTTGCCTCTTTTATTTGATTCGATTTTCCGGTGGCGAGTTCCCTGCATAATGTCTCCATATACATATATACTAACTGTCTTGTTTTATGGTCTGTCCCGATGACCTCCAAGTGCTGCAGGCATCGTCTTATGGTCGGATGAACATTGGCATGTATTATTTCAACCACCCCTTTTCACTTCGCTTGCCACAATTATAGTGCTTTTTTTCCGGTATGTAATGGTACTTTTTTCTCATAGTGTTTTAAATATGACGGAAAAACTGATTTTATATCCGTTTGCTTTTTAATATTTACTAAAATCCCCTATCATTTTCATCATTTCCAGGGAACATGGATAATTTCCGTAAAATGGGGTATTAAAAAACTAATCCGAAAAATACGAATTTTGGCTTCGTTAAAGCACTTTGCTGATTGCGGCAAAGTCATTAGATTCCAGAAAGTCTGGCACCGGGAGCGGCAATCACCAGGCAAGTCAGGCAGAGCCTAATAAATATTCATGTCAGGAGATGAAACATATGTCCATTGCTTTTAAACAAATTGTAGTTGCCTATGACGGCACTGATGAAGGAAAAAGAGCCATCGAATACGGAATTTACTTCAAAGAAAGAATTCCTGAATCCAATCTTACTATTGTCCATGTTTATAATGAAAGAGTAGAGCAAAGAGCCGTGGGGAATCCAGGATCTGCCGGATTAGCAAATGACGGCTATTATATTGATCCGACTCAAATGCATCCTGTGCTGCCGGTTGAGAATAATTTTAACAGAGATGCTAATACACATCTTGTAGTTTCAAATAGTGTGGCAGCAGCGGAAAGCCACTGCTTAAGTATCCTGAGCGAAAACGGCGTAGACGGGAACTTTGAAATACTCGAAGGGAATCCTGCAGAAAGCATCAGCAGCTACGCTGAGCGAATTGGTGCAGATGTGATTATAGTCGGAAACAGCGGAAAATCAGGGATTCAAAAATTGTTCACCGGAAGCACCGGGAGCTCCATAATTAAGGATGCATCTTGTCCTGTCCTGATAGCTAAATAGTGCTTAACATCTCCAGATCTAAACTTCTGTTTCCACAAGGCTCAGCTTTTGACTGGCGGCTGCATCAGCACCATGCAGCCGCCGATTATCTGCATCAAATTCAACTTGGTTTATTCAGCCTCCCTTACCAGCTCATGATATCTTTGTACTGCATCTTGTTTGTCGGCTGTACTGTAAAGCCGGTAATTATCCTCATCCAATATACGGTAATGCTGGCTGATCATATTTTGCTGAAGCACAAATCCATATTTGGAATATACTTCCTTCCACCAGACCTTGCCGCCCATTGTTTTTTCCTTTTTAAAATCTGCACCGGCCCTGGCGACCGTTTCAACCGCTTCAAGCGGATCTCCTCCAAAGGAAGATTGTATAACATAACTTTCGCGAAAAAGCGCACATATGGCAATCACTGCCGTCCAGCCAGCCCGGGTTCTTCCTTTTTCAATTTGAACCAGAGTTTTTTTTGACAGCCCGATTATTTCCGCCATTTTATCCTGTGTATAACCCATTTCCACCCTGACAAGCTTGATCTTGTCGGAGACTATCTCAATAATATCCTGCTTATTCACACTCTCACCGCCTCTTAAGGCCTCTGCCAAGAAATAAAAGCCGCCATGTACTGGCAGCTTAAAATCCATTTATTTTTTTATTTTTTATCGGGCCTGTACTGCAATCTGATGAACAAGACTTCTTTAACGCACAAGCACCGCATTTTCCCTGTTTAGATTTGCTGATGAATTTATACATGGCCCATGATGCATATCCAATGATCAATGCGCCTAAAATGAAATTAATCATGAAGCTGCCTCCTGTCAGAAAAATAATTTTCCTCCTTGATAAATGGCAATCGAAATGATGTAGGCAAGTATTAAAGCATACACAACAGCAAAGAACGTCCATTTCTTAGAGCTGGTTTCTTTGAAGATAGTCGCAGTAGTAGCCAGGCAAGGGATATACAATAAGATAAATGCCATGAAGCTATATGCTGATAGCGGTGTAAAGAAATCACCCAGCAATCCCTGCAGGCGAACATCTCCTGAAGTATGGTAAATAATATTCATCGATGAAATAATCGCTTCTTTTGCTAAAAATCCAGTAATCAGCGATGCTCCGGCCTGCCAGGTCCCAAATCCTAAAGGTGCCAGCAGTGGAGCAACCGTACCGCCAATCATGGCAAGGAAACTATCATCCATATTCACTCCCCAGCCGGACAGGCCGGAACTAGAAAGCAGCCAAATAAAAACGGAGCCTGCAAAAATGAATGTTCCAGCCTTTTTGACAAAGCCCTTTCCCTTATCCCACGTGCTTCTCCAAAGGGCTTTTCCCTGAGGCATGCGATACGGCGGCAGCTCTATTACAAAAAAGGAGCTTTCACCTTTTAGTATGGTGGAAGAAAATATCTTTGCCAGAACAAGTGCGACTGCTATTCCAAGCAAATAAAGCGATAATACGATTAAAGCCTTATTGTGCACAAAGAACGCGCCGGCAAAAAGTGTATAAACAGGCAGCCTGGCCGAGCAGGACATTAAAGGTGTAAGCAGGATAGTCAGCAGCCTTTCCTTAGGCTGTTCAATTGTTCTTGCAGACATGATCCCGGGAACGTTGCATCCAAATCCGATAATCATGGGAATGAATGCTTTTCCGTTCAGCCCGACAGATTCCATCAGCCGGTCCATCACCAGTGCCACCCGTGCCATATAGCCTGAATCCTCAAGGATGGATATAAATAAGAATAAAATAAAGATTTGAGGCACAAATACAAGCACTCCGCCCACACCGGCTACAATTCCATCCAAAATAAGCGATTTAATAAATCCGGATGCACCTGCTGCATTCAGGATCAGGGTAATCGTTTTAGTCAGCGGCCCTGACATGAAGGCATCCAGGGCATTGGATAACGGAAAGCCAAACCAGTCAAATGTCAGCATAAACATGAGATACATGACGCCGCAAAAAATAGGGATGCCAAGGTATTTGTTTGTCACAATCGCATCCACGCGATCTGTCAAGGTAAGTGTTTTTGTCTCTTTGCGCTCCATCACTTCATGAACGATTTCTTTTATCTTCTTCTGCCTTGTTTCATATATATAAGATTCAACGCTTTTCGAATTCCCGGCAGCTATGACTTTTTGATTGATTACAGAAATGAACTCCTCAAGCCATTGATGATCAGCGTATTGACCAAGATAATGCTTTACATCAGGATTCCCTTCCAAAAGCTGAAGGCACAGCCAGCGGACAGATAATCGTGTTTCAGGCAGCTGTTTTCCCAAAAGAGCAATGCCTTCCTCGACTGCTTGTCCATAATCAATGAAAGAGCTTAATGAAACCTGCACGTTTTCTTGAACGACTGCCTCTGCAAGTTCGTCACACCCTGACCCATTTCTTGCGGTTATCGGAACAACAGGCAATCCTAAAATGGAGCTCAGCTTACCTGCATTAATTTTAATTCCTCGTTTATCAGCAACATCGCCCATATTCAAACCAATAACAATCGGCTTTCCATATTCAATGATTTGCATGGTCAAATGAAGGTTTCTTTCTAGCTGGGAGGCATCCAGTATATTCAGCACAGTATTGCACGTTTCATTCAAAAAGAACTGAGTGACAACTCCTTCATCCCGTGAAAGAGGATTGAGAGTATATACACCTGGCAAATCAATAATCTTTCCGCTTGAATGCTTTAATGTGCCCACCTTTTTTTCTACCGTTACACCGCTCCAGTTTCCTACATATTCATATGAACCTGTTAAGTGGTTGAATAGTGAGGTTTTTCCTGTATTCGGGTTTCCAAGCAGTGCAATGCTCATGCCAATTCCCGCTCTACTTCTATCTCGTCAGCATCCCTGCGCCTGATGGCAACAGATTGCCCATTGCATTCTATCATGTAAGGTCCGCCAAATGGCATGATGCATCTAAGGCAAACCTCAGAGCCTTCACAAATCCCTAAATCAAGCAGCCTTCTTCTTACTAGCTGGTTTGTCTTTACCATGCTAAAAACCACTGCTTTTTCCCCTGCCTTTAAGCCTGTTAACATGCTGATCCCCCCAAACAGTGAAAAATGTATCTTAATATATGTTTTTAGGCTGCCCGCTGGAAGCCTGTTTCTAATATAGCTCAATGACAGATTATCCTGTCAATTTATGATATGAAAATGATTATCATTTACATTTGATATTTATCATTATATTACATAACAAAAGAAAATAGAAAGAAATATTCTTCTAAAAACTAAAATTACATTTCTACTTTTTCCTGAAGAGGATTTTCATGTAAATCATGTGATTTCCGGATGGCATCTGCACCTGCTCCAGAAAAAATCACAGGTTTTATGTACAGCTAATTAAAGCTGTGACAAACAGGATAGAAGTCATTGGATTATCATGGAACACCATGTTGCCATAAAAGTCTTCATCCCAAGCGGGTGATTTATCTGCACTGGATAATTTGATTCTTTTCATATTTGAATTAAATCTCTTTTACTAGCCATTTAGCCTTATTTTTCTTCAATTGCACCTAAAATGTTTTTTCTCCATTCGGGAAAAGCCCTCCTGTTCCTGCTGGCCTTTTCCCCTATCTTTCCGACCTTTTCCGAGACTATCAAACAATTCTTCCGGAAAATCCGCAAAATTTGCTGAATTAATTAAATTTACAAATATTCTGTCATCTATAATAATTAAAAAGAATTTTATTTTAATTGAGGAGGAATTTTATGAAGCGTAAATCTATGGGATTAGCACTCGCTGCCGGCCTAGTCCTGACTGGCGGGACCGTACAGGCTACAGCTGCAAAGAAGCCTGTTGTCCATCATGAGCAAACCGTACAAAACAGCTTCCTTAAGAAACTCAGTGCAGACAGAATGTACAACACCATTGCATTGCTTTCGAAACAGCCCCGTGAAGCTGGTACGGAAGGGGAGCTGAAGGCCGTACATTACATAGAAAATGAGTTCAAGAAGCTTGGCCTGAAGACAAAAATTCAGCCCTTCCCTATTTATGACTTTAAAACAAATCACGCATATGCAAAAATTGCCGGCCAGGATATTGAAGAAAAACCGTATGCATTCAGCGGAAGCGGAAGCGGAAAAGTTACTGCCCCACTCGTATATGCAGGCAAAGCAAAGCCAGAAGAAATTGGCGATGTAAAAGGGAAAATCGCACTGGTTGAGCGGGGAGACATTCCTTTCATTGAGAAAATAGCAAATGTTCTTGCCAAAGGAGCTGCTGGAGTTATTATGTTTAACAACTCTGCAGAAGGCAATCAATTTGGACAGGCCGGCGAGGGGCAGAATATTCCAGCCGTTGCCATCACACGGGCTTCCGGGCTGAAGCTTGCAGAGCAGCTAAAAACAGAGCAGCTCATTGCGACTCTGGACGTTGATATTCAAAAAATAGAAAAAACCTCCTACAATGTTATTGCCAGCATGAAACCCACTTCCAAAAAGACAACCGGCCAGGTTATCACCATAGGCTCCCATCATGATTCTGTCCACGGCGGACCCGGCGCTAACGATGATGCTTCCGGAGTATCAGCTGTCCTCGAACTGGCAAGAGTACTTTCCAAAGAAAAAACAGACACCGAAATCCGCTTCCTGACATTCGGCTCTGAAGAAAGAGGCCTTGTCGGATCATCCTACTATGCTGCACACCTACCAAAGACAGACACAGACCGGATGGTAGCACACTTCCAGATGGACATGATTGGCGGACGCGATGCAGGTAAAGGCAAGCCAGCCGGAGGCTTGATTATGTATACAATTGACGGCAAGAAAAACCTGGTTACAGATCTTGGCGCTAAATACAGCTACGAAATATTCAAAGAAACCATTCCTTATGGTGAATTAGGCCGCAGCGACCACCAGCCGTTCCATGAGCTTGGCATCCCTTCTGCCTTGTTCATTCATTCGCCTGTCGAACCATGGTATCACCAGCCGACAGATACACTGGATAAAATCGATAAAAAGAAATTGCTTCAAGTTGCTAAGATCGTCGGATCATCAGCTTATGAAATAGCTGATCCAAAATCGCCCGCCATTGTAAAATATCCCTTTGAAGACCGTCCGGTAGATTGACAGAAAGGGGCTCGCCTGAATATAGGCGAGCCCCTTTCTTCTTTTGGGCCATAATCATAGAATATACAGTCATGTGCATCATTGCTTTATATAGGCTTCGTCTGTTTCGTCTGCTGATTTCCGCTTCAGGAAGCAACCGAAAAACAAGATTTCTGCATGATTTAAGCACAATAATATTTCCCGAGGAACATCATTGCATGCCGATAAAAAAAACCATCACCATATTATGCCTGAAAAGACTTTTTAATCAGCACCTTTGAAGCTCCCGAGTATAACAGCACCACGATAATCGCTGACAGGATAAAGCTTGCCAGCATATACGTGCCATTATATACCAATGAGTAAACAGCCACGTTCTGTCCTTTTGGCGTATATGACGCAAAGAATACAATGCCTGAAGTGAAATGGCATAAAAATCTAAGAAAACTTCCAAGAAGAATGCCGGCTATTCCGTACATTTTCCCTTTGCCTGTATGGCCATCTTTATAGCTTGTGACAACTTTGTTCATGAATATCCCTGATATTCCCACGAGGGAAAATGCAAGGAAGTAATCAAGAAAACCCTGCACAGGATGAGCAATAACCGGGTTTCCAATAACGATTTGAAGAAGACCCAAAAGCAGCCCTGTCACAACCCCTCCTTTTACACCCCAGCGGTATGCCATCAGAAAGATCGGGACCATCGCTATGGATACCGAACCTCCTTGTGGCCATATTCTTGAAAAGATAAAACCAGATACTAAATCGAGCAGCAGTGCCAAAGCAGCGAAGACAGCCACTTCAACCATAAACAATGTCTTATTTTGCATATTTTCCTCCTTCTCCCCAGTGAGAAGCTTACAAGAGCGTGCCTGTATGTTTTTATTGCCAATGCAAAAAAAAGCAATACAGGGCGGTAATGGATTCCCTTTATTGCTCTTATCCAATACCACATCCCTACGCTAGCATTAACTAACAGGTTCATAGGGTCTGAACTAAATCGCTCACTCTCAGCCTAAGGGCTCCCCTTGTGGATTACTATATTTTTTTATCCTCGAGTGAAATATACTACGTGTTTCAGGAATTTACAAGCACTATATTTCTGCAGAAACTGACTTTAATCCTTAATATTCTACTATAGAACATTTTTATCTGTTAAAAAGGGTTTTTTTTCTATACTATAGAATTAGAACTAGGACGAAATAATCTTATAATTTACCTTAGTCGGAGGCCACAATGGTGTTTATTAATGAAACATTTATTGACTTTTTAATTTTCTATAAGGAAAGTATTGTTTCAGAATGGAATGAAAGGATCATGATTTCCTCACATGACCCATATATGGAGAATATCGCAGAAAATAGGGAGCGTTTTTTTGATTTAATCATCAAGTCCCTAAGTGAGCCGGAAAACTTGGTGGACGAATATATTAAAAGCTACTCCCATCTTGTTGCCGGACAACGTTACAAGGCAAATATACATATTGATGAATTCATCCATAACTGCTCACTCGGCAGATCCATTATTTACTACCGGCTGGCTGAATTGCAAAAAAAACCTGAAGAGCTCTGTAATGTGCTGCTGCGGGTTAATGAATGTTTTGACAAGTGTATTTTTTACGCAGTTTCACACTACTCAGAGCTAAAAACACAAAT
This sequence comes from Bacillus sp. MUM 13, assembly GCF_001866725.1. Classification (NCBI taxonomy): domain Bacteria; kingdom Bacillati; phylum Bacillota; class Bacilli; order Caryophanales; family Bacillaceae; genus Bacillus; species Bacillus sp. MUM 13. Next base: position 12,689 of record NZ_MLYQ01000100.1, on the reverse strand, counting down.
TATAGAATCACAGTATAATTTTCTGAGCCAGACCCATAAGGACAGGCTCACACTGCTCGGCCAAATGACGTCTAGCTTTGTTCATGAATTCAGGAATCCGCTTACTTCAATCATGGGATTTGTTCAACTTCTGCAATCAGAGCATGCTGAAATCAAATATTTGGATATCATTTCAAAAGAGTTGGAACAGCTTAATTACAGGATTACGCAATTTTTGAATTTATCAAAAAAAGAAAGCTTGGTATATGAATCGAAACTCTTTTCTGTGAGTGAATTAGCCAATGAAGTTATTGAGTTCCTTTATCCTGCCATCCTTGAGGTGAATGCTGCCATATCGGTCAGTATTCCAGACGGCCTTTATATCCATGGAGCTAAAGAAGAATTCAGACAGGTGTTTATTAATATCATTTTAAATGCACTGGATGTCATTTCAAATATCAGTTTGCCATCCATAAGCATAACCGGCGAGGAAAACCCTGAAGGCTATCTTACGCTGCACATTGCAAACAATGGCCCGAAAATTCCGGATGACATTATTTCTACTATCTTCGAACCATTTACCACCACGAAAAAAACAGGCACAGGACTCGGATTATTTGTCTGCAGGGAAATTATCGAAAAACACAACGGCACATTAAGCTGTACCTCTTCTGCTTCACTGACGACTTTTACCATACATACTCCATGTGTTAAACCAGGATTGGATTATGAAATACATCCATAAAAAAATCAGCAGTTCCATTGGAGCTGTTTTTTTATGGACCGTTTCACTTTTATCCTTCCCGCAATCCTGTTTCCAAATCGTTTATTCCTGCCTGATTAGGGGTATTCCAAAATTAGCGGCCCTCTATACAGGGAAACCGTAACCTTTGACTGGTGCATATCTTTTTCCTTATACTAGTTACAAACTGGACAAGCCCTGTCCTGCATGAAATAAAATGCGCAGTACAATAGAATAATAAAGCTAGCAGGCAAACTCAAGAAAATTTTTCGTTAAACGGAGGGTTCAAGAGGCCTTTCGGTGAAAGCGGCCATAAATATCAGCAAGCAGGATTAGCCGTAAGGCCATTTAATATTAAAAAGCAGTCAATACCGCGTATAAATATCATTCATTGCCCCGGGAGGTGACCGGGACAGCTTGTAGGGGAAGTTGATTATTATCAAATTCACTTTCCAATGGGCGGTCCCAGCGTTTTTGGACATAATAAACTTACTTTTAGTCGTTTTTTTAATTGCTCTCACAGCTTTTTTTGTAGCTTCTGAATTTGCCATCATCAGGGTTAGAGGATCAAGGATTGATCAATTGGTGGAAGAAGGAAACCCGAAAGCCAAGGCAGCCAGAAAGGTGACCACCAATCTGGACGAGTACTTATCTGCCACACAGCTCGGAATTACCATTGCAGCCTTAGGGCTTGGCTGGCTGGGGGAGCCCACCGTTCAGCACATCCTTGGACCTTTGCTCAGGAAAATGGATATTCCGAACAGCATTGTACAAATCCTCACCTTCCTGATTGCCTTTTCTGTCGTCACTTTCCTTAATGTAGTGATCGGTGAATTGGCTCCGAAAACGGTCGCCATACAAAAGTCTGAACAAGTTAGTCTTCTGATTGCAAAACCGCTGATTTTCTTTCACAAAATCATGTTTCCTTTCATTTGGATATTGAACCATTCATCGCGCCTGGTGACAGGTGCATTCGGGCTCAAGCCTGCTGCAGAAAGCGATATCGCCCACTCTGAAGAAGAATTGCGTATTATCTTATCAGACAGCTATAAAAGCGGCGAAATAAACTCATCGGAATTTAAATATGTAAATAATATCTTTGAATTTGATGACAGAATAGCTAAAGAAATCATGGTTCCCCGGACTGAAATTGTCAGCCTGGCTAAGGATGACACCATACAGGATTTCATTAACACTGCCAAAGAGGAAAAATTCACCAGATATCCTGTCGTTGAGGGTGACAAAGACCATGTTGTGGGGCTTATTAACATTAAAGAAGTATTTTCTGACATTGTAAAAAAGAAAAACATTGCCTCTGAAACACTGGATTCATATATAAGGCCTATTATTAGAGTCATGGAAAACACACCCATTCACGATCTGCTTTTGAAAATGCAAAAAGAAAGAATTCATATGGCTGTCCTTATGGATGAATATGGCGGTACATCCGGTCTTGTAACTGTCGAGGATATACTTGAGGAAATTGTCGGAGATATACGGGATGAATTTGACATCGATGAAGTGCCTTCCATCCGGAAAATTAAAGACGGACACTATATCATTGATTCAAAATTACTTGTGAAAGAAGTCAATGACCTTCTCGGCATCCACCTGAACGAGGAAGATGTAGATACTATCGGAGGCTGGATCCTGACAGAAAATTATGATGTTAAAATCGGTGATATTATTGAAAGTGATTCGTTCTGCTTTAAGGTTCTGGAAATGGAAGATCACTCCATTAAGTTTATCGAAGTAACGAAAAAGGTGGAAAAGCTCCCGCTGCAGGAGGAATATTCAACTGAATTATAATATATAGGAACGAAAGAGCAGCCATCCCTGGCTGCTCCTTTTTTATCCTAATTATAGAGGAAGTATTCATGCATAAAAATCCCGCTGGGTATATGCATTTAATCTTTATTCTTCCTTGGAACTGTCACAATTGGCGGTGTTCGCCTTTTCTTCCAGAAAAAATAAACAGCCGCGATTACAAATGCCAAAATCATGACCGGCAGCACAATTGGAGCAGCTTTTTCTTTAATATCCTTCCAGTTGCTCCCCAATACCATCCCAAGATACAAAAACAGTACAGTCCATGGAATGAGGGCTGCGACGGTATACAAAGTGAATTTAGCCCAGGACATCTTCGCAATGCCTGCAGGTATGGAGATGGCATGTCTGACAACCGGAATGAAGCGTGCAGAGAAAATGACGCCTACTCCATATTTTTCAAACCACTTCTCAGCCATATCGATTTGTTTTTCTTTAATCAATATGTATTTCCCGTACTTTAAAAGAAATGGCCTGCCCCCGAAGTAACCAGCCCAATATAAAAACAGCTGGGCAATAGTACCGCCTACAACACCAAAGACAGTGGCCAAAAAGAAATTAAGATCTCCCTTGCCTATCAAAAACCCGCCATAGCCAAGAACAAACTCACTAGGAATAATTTCGATCATTAGGCCGAGCATGATTCCAAAATAGCCCAGTCCGGAAAAAAATTCTAATATCTTCATGATAAACTCAGACATAATTAACTCCCTATTCTTTATTGTTTCTCTTTCACAATAAGGCTGCTCCATTTTTTTTGCAAATATTTTTTCATTTTGTCCTTAAATAATACTACTGCAATTTACCTGTTAATATTCACTATCAGTATCCCGTTTTATCAGACAATAAAAAAGCATACCATTTTATCAGGCATGCTGCTGAATGTTAAAACTCATTAACTTTTTGTTTATCAGTGTGAATGCATGAGAGACGGGCTGCGAAAATAGAAGCCTGAAAAGCCAGTAAAGAAGGATCGGACTGAAAGACACTTGAAAAAATTTCATTCCTGGACTTGGTTTTTTCAATTTTCACTCCTTTATTTCTAAATTTCAAAATCAGCTCATTTTCCAATCATCTCACCTCAGTATTTTATTTATGTGTTTACAAATTACATTCCCAGGATCTCACATGTTAAAACATGTAATATTAATTTCGCCAGATCAGTTTCCCTGATATTAGAGAAATATTCGCTAATATATTATTCCCTGCCGGTTCCCTCACATCCTGCTGCAAGACAGTTTTTAAGAAATTAGTCCTGCAATTTTCCTGAGGCATCCATCATTGTGACCGATGTTAAAAGGCCTACGGTTAATATGGTAAGGCAGGAATACAAGAAAATCGTTATACCCACCAGTCCAAGACCGCAAATAATCACTGCTCCATCAATGATGAATATAACAACACCAACATTCACCGCCATTTTACTGGAAATGATTTGTGCCAGCAGGTCAGTTCCTCCCGTACTGACTTCATACCGGAGCATCAATCCGATCCCAAGACCAATGATGGCTCCCCCTATCACAGCATTGGCGAACAAGGGCAAATCCCAGGGTACTTTCTTACCGGCAAAAAGGTCGATGAATATAGATGAAAACAGCAGCCCGTGCAGACTGTTAAAAAAAAGTTTTTTCTCGTTCCGCCAAGCATATAGATAAAGGGGGATACTTGCCAGGAGCATGCTGAGCCCTGCTGGAAATCCTGAGTAATAATTAATCAAAAGACCTATCCCGATCAATCCCCCGTCAAGTAAATGATAAGGAGCCAAAAATAAATTAATCCCGACTGCAAGTAAAGTGCTGCCCGCGATCATTGCGCCTATCTTCTCCAGCATATAAATGGTAAGCCTCCCTTGTCCCTCTTTACATGTTATGGCGGTTATTTATATTTAGTCTAACTCCCTATTCATCTTCGCTATTTTTTGAATACTCTATAACAAATGCCCCTGTTATTGCTGATCTTTTATTTTAGCAGCTCATTAAGGCGTTACTCTCATACCCGCATTGGTGCAATTTGCCCAAAACTGCAGAAAGCTTAAGGAAGAGCGTAAAACAGTCTGTCATATAAGCTAAAAAAAGCTAATATAGAGGAGAAAGCGGCCATATATTATGTTATAAGCTTCTTTTTGGATATTTAAGCGATTTGACGGTATTTTATACTTTTTCTATAATAAAGATATTTACTTAATTTGCAGATGAGGTGATAAGATGGGATATTAAAAATTGCATGTTTCTTTAAGCTGGCAAAGCCTGCTTTGTACGGACTGAAAAGTAAAGGCGCTTGTTATGCAAATGAACATACCGCCCTTCTTTCGCCTATCAGAACGTATTTGCCTGTCTTTTAACCAGGCTCTGTTCTTCTAATTTGCTGAATTTGCTCCAGGAACCCCGCCGCTTTGGCAGGAGTCCAGGCAGCTTGGACCACGAAATGGCCAAAAAATCAGCAGAGAGCTTTAATGGAGCTAAAAAATAATTGATTCAAACTATATTTTTAAATTATAGGAGGTGGACTCCTTATTCGCCATTCCGGCGGATAAAGGGAGACTATTGGACATAATAAACTTGGTTATTATCGCCATTTTAATTGCTTTGACAGCATTTTTTGTAGCTTCGGAGTTTGCGATAGTCAAAGTGAGAAGTTCAAGAATTGAACAGCTGATTGAAGAAGGAAAAAATAACGCACTCCAGGCAAGAAAAGTCATTTCAAGCCTCGATGAATATTTGTCAGCCTGCCAGCTGGGAATCACAATGACGGCGCTTGGAATTGGGTGGCTGGGAGAACCGACGGTCGAACATATTTTAGCTCCTTTATTTCATAAGTTAAACGTTCCCGAGACAGCAGCAGAATTTCTTTCGATTGTCTTGGCCTTTGCCTTCATTACCTTTATTCATGTGGTAATCGGGGAACTGGCTCCAAAAACACTTGCAATCCAAAAGGCGGAAGAAATCACCTTGCTCGCTGCAAAACCATTAATCCTGTTTTACAAGATATTGTATCCATTTATTTGGCTGCTGAATAAGTCTGCAGGATTGATTACAAGAATGTTTGGCTTACAGCCGGCTTCAGAGCATGAACTCGCTCACACTGAGGAAGAATTACGCATCATTTTATCCGAAAGCTACAAAAATGGTGAAATTAACCAATCTGAGTTTAAGTATGTGAATAAAATTTTTGAATTTGACGATCGCATCGCTAAGGAAATCATGGTGCCCCGGACAGAAATTGCCGCATTATCCATCGAGGATACTCTCGAGGACTTCTTTGCAACAATGAAGGAAGAAAAATTCACACGGTACCCTGTCATTGAAGGTGATAAGGACCACGTAATCGGCATGGTGAATGTGAAGGAATTTTTCACCGAAATGATTTCGGATCGAATAAAACCAGCAGATACAACCATAGAAAAATTCGTACGTCCGATTATCAGGGTGATCGACAGCATTCCTATCCATAATCTGCTGCTTAAAATGCAAAAGGAACGTATTCACATGGCGATATTAATGGACGAATACGGCGGTACTTCAGGTTTGGTTACTGTTGAAGACATCCTGGAAGAAATCGTAGGCGACATACGCGATGAGTTTGATTTGGATGAAATACCGATGATCCGCAAATTGAAAGAAGATCATTATATATTGGATGCCAAGGTTCTGATCAGTGAGGTAAATGACCTCCTAGGACTTGAAATCTCTGATGAAGATATCGATACAATCGGAGGCTGGATGCTCACGGAAAACTACGAAGCCAGGCAGGGAGATATCCTGCAGCAGGGTGATTACCATTTCAAAATCACGGATATGGAAGAACATCATATTCGGTACATTGAAATTTACAAAAAAGCAAAAATCACAGCTGAAGTTTCTGAAGTCATGGAGTTTCCAGTTGTACAGCAAACTGAAATTGTATCTTAACGCAAAGAACCCGTACCGGCTGGTACGGGTTCTTTGATTTTCTCCTAAGCAGGACACTTTCTTTTACAGCCCTGCAAAACAATGCTCTCTAGATATGTCTCGGTCCCCATAAGATAATGGCCGCTCCAGCCAGGCATAAAATTGCACCCGCCATATCATACACATCCGGAGTCTTCTTTTCAAGTGCCCATGACCACAGCAGCGACAGAATGATAAACACCCCGCCGTATGCTGCATACACCCGTCCAAAAGACGGAAAGCTTTGAAACGCAGGAATGATTCCATAAACGGCAAGTATAATTGCGCCAATTATGCCAAGCCAGAATGATGCCCCCTCTTTAATCCAGATCCACATCAGATAGCCACCGCCAATTTCAGCAATACCCGCCAGGACAAAAAGTATTATGGATTTCGCCATTGATTCCCTCCCTTCCTGCAGACAAGAATGGATAATATGCATACAGTATATTTTATACTAGCATATTTTCCGCGTTCGATTAAGAGCGTCGCGGTCCACGTACAGGAAGGGCTAAATCTTACATTTTAATTTTCAGTTTTATAAAGCCTGCTTTTTTTAGCGTTTCAAAGACAATGACCGCAGCCGGCCCAATAAAGAGACCGATAAAACCCATCAGCTTTAAGCCTAAATATAAACTGATCAGCGATGCTACGGGAGTTAAACCAAGATTTGCTGAATATACCTTTGGCTCGATAATTCTTCTGATCACTGTAATACTGATAAATAAAATGATAAGCCCGATTCCTAAATGCCCGTTTCCCTGAATGATAGCTATTACTGCCCATGGCACCAGCATTGAGCCAGTTCCCAGTATTGGAAGAATATCCACCAAAATAATCAAGAAAGCAAGCAGAAGTGTAAATGGTACCCCAAGAATCCATAATCCGGTGTATGCAAGGAGAAAAGTAATGAAGCTTAAAAACACCTGTGCTTTCAGGAAACCTATGGCTGCTTTACTCAAATCGCTGCAGACAAGAGAAATTTTTTGATAGGTTGTCTCCTTCAACAGATTCTTCGCCTTTTTCCTTATTACTGGGAATTCCAAACAAAATAAAAACAGGGCGATTACATATATTAGAAAATCGATAAAAAAGCCCGGAACAAGTGCAGCCAGCTGTACGGTACCCTGCATGAGTTCCTGCAGAAAGGCTTCCAATGAGCGGATACCGCCTTCAACTGCCCGTTCTGCTGAAGAAATGACATTTGCAGGCAGTTTCTCGGAATATTTATCCCACTGCCCAACTGAAGGCAAAATTGCAGAGTAGTAAAGTTCCTTAATTAGACGCGGCAGCTTTTCTGCGAACGTGACGACTTGGCCTGCCAGCACCGAAACAGCAAAGTAAACGGCAGACAGCAATCCTCCAATATAGCAGATAAAAGTAAGTAAAACAGCCCAAAATCTGTTCAGCCTCCAAGAACGGATAATAAAGACAATCAGCTTTTCAAGAAAGGCAGCTGTGCCAAGAGCAAATAGCAATGGCCATGAATAAGGAATTAAAAATAAAATACCCGCAGCAAACACAACTCTCCAAAACCAGCTTGATATCATGATGCCTCTTCCTCCCTGCCTTCTGCCGGCCATGCCTTATGTATACAATCCTGCACACGGTTATCATACAACAGCACCTAATATTTGAACGCCATTATTACTATATGTATGGCTGTACCACTCATTACATTCATTCTTAAAGGCTCTTTTCTTAGAGAATGATGTTTTTGTAATTTGTTATATGACGCCTTCCCATTATAAGCGCATAAGGTGCGAGAATCCTTCTTAGATGAGCAGAACAGGTGAGAACTAAGCAGGCGCAGCAAGGGGACTCACCGGCTGTCCTGCAGCCACCTTGTTTCATAGCAGCAAAGCTTACGAAAACAGCCTTCTTATAAGAAAATCTGCCGTATATCGCAAAAATTTATGGTAACCCGCTCCAAAAATGGATAAGGCCTCCATCTACAAGATGGAAGCCTCCCTACTATATGACGCCGCAGTTAATAACCAGGTTCAATTAATAGCCAGAAGGCGGATGATAGAACCCTTACATGTTATTCCACTGTGAATTTTGCTGCAAGTGTTTGCAGCTCTTCTGATAATTGAGACAATGTAGCTGAAGAAGCTGTGATTTCTTCCATTGTTGCTAGCTGTTCCTGAGTGGCAGCAGAGCTTTCCCGGCTCCCCAAGACACTGTTTTCAGCAATAGCTTTCACAGAGTGTATCGTGCCCACAATTCCCTCACTTATTGATGAAAGATTCTTGACCGATGACGATACATCCTCAACCTTTTCTGATACATCTGAGATTGACCCTGAAATCTGGGTGAAGGCGTTATTAACTTCGCTGGTTTGCTCTAGTCCATTAAACACCTGTTTATTTCCCGCATTCATTGCTTCCACTGCTCTTGATGTCTCACTTTGGATATGCCCAATCATTTCATGAATCTGGGAAGCGGACTTTTTTGACTCCTCAGCAAGTTTTCTCACTTCATCTGCCACTACTGCAAACCCTTTTCCATGCTCGCCGGCCCTTGCCGCCTCTATCGCTGCGTTCAGTGCAAGCAAATTGGTTTGATCGGCAATAGAAGTAATCATTTCAACAATATGGCTGATTTCATTCGATCTGCTGCCGAGCTGATGGATAGAATGCGTTGCATCCTTTACTGTCTCATCGATCTTTTTCATCTGTGCTACGATGCCTTCCACTGATTTCTTTCCTTTTTGGCTTAATAGGCCCGCCAGTTCAGCTGCATGAAGCATTTCCTCACTGTCTGATGCAATCTTGCCCATTCCTTGGGACATTTCATCAACAGAATCCGATACCTTGTTAAATTGCTGTAACTGCCCCTCCAGCCCGCCAGCCTGGTCCTGGGTGATGCTTGCAATCTGCTGGGCTGCTTGAGAGCTTTGTTCAGCACTCGCCAATAATTCTTCACTGCTTGAAGCAACCTGCAGGGAGGAATCCTGGACTCTGGCAATAATGTTTCTTAAATCCTGTTTCATTTGGTTCAGCGCCCCGACAAGAACGCCAATTTCATCCTTGTTTTTCACCGATATCATTTGGCCTGACAAGTTTCCTGCTGCCAGCTCCTTTAAATCGCCGGAAACAATTCGGATCGGTCTTGTGATGGACCTTCCAAGGCTGATAGCCAGTATAATACCAATGATTACAGATAAAATGTTTACAATCCAGACGATCGCCTGAATGTGACTTGAATTATCATGTGCATTCTTTCTTGCCTGGTCCACTTTCTGCTTCTGGTATTCCACAAGCCTGGCTGTTTTATTGGAAAAGTTTTTCCCCATGCCGGCAGCAGAGGTTTGAACTATGCTTACATAAGTTTCTTCTTTATTTTGCTGTTTGAATAGAATTTCCCTTTTAACCATAGCTTGATATTGTTTATCGGTATCCTTCAAATCCTTCAGCAGTTCTTTTCCTTTTTTATCATCTGTACTGCTCAGCAGTCTATTGTAAGTGCTCTCAAATATCTTGACTGACTGCTTATAATCATTAATGAAAACAGGATCTCCAGTTATTAAATACCCCCTGATATGATTGGACTGATCCATGACGGATGCCCTTAAATCTTTAACAGCAAGCAGGTCCCTTATATTCTGATCGAACACCAGCTCATAGGTTTGATCAATTTTTCCTAGCTGCCAGTTTGTTAATGCAGTGGCACTCCCCAGCAAAAGCAAAACCACAGCGAAGGCCCCAATCAGTTTTCTAGAAATAGTTAGCTTCATATCTGTCTCCTTCACTCTTCAAATGTCCTAATTTTTATCGGACAAAAATAGCAACATTTTACTGTTATCGAAGAGTGAAGAAAAAATATACAACAATTGCCTTAATTTTTCTTATCTATTTCCGACTCGAATTTCTCCTCAATTTCGTTTTTATTTCCATACAGATAAATCCGATCTCCCTCGTTGATGGTAGAGCCATTCAGGCCTTTACGTACCTGAACTTCTCCTCTTTGAATAAAAAGGATAGTAATATCATCATCTTCCGAAAGGATATCACCCACCTTTTTTCCGATTAAAGGGCTTCCTTCCTTAATCGCCAGGTCGGTCACCAGATCATTTTCATTCAAAAAAAGAATATCCTTGATTGGACGCTCATACATTTGGTAATTTTGCTCCATTTCCTCCGTAACTTTACCTTCAAAGCGTTTTTGAATCCATTTTGTTTTGCCGATAAAAAGGAGGACAAGCAATGCTCCGCAAATAATGGAGAGTTCATGTATCCTGAGATCGTCAGACAGAATGGTACTCACGGATGAAATGATGACTGCAAGTGAAAAGGCCCCGAATAATATTAGAAATGCAGCTATTTTTCTGCGAATTGGATGATCAATGATGGCACTTGATTCATCTGTTGTAAATCCGGTGCCAGTCAGCATGGAAATCACCTGAAACCGTGACACCTTCGTCTTCATTCCTGTCATATTAAAAAGAATCACGGAAATTTCTATAACAAGTGCAATGATCGCAAAGTATAAAAGAATAAATACAAATTCCAGAACCAACACTTCCTTCCTCCTTAGGTATACCTCTATTCCGGATGCAAAAAACCCCTATGCCTTCCCTGTTTCTAGTATATCTTCCCATGATTTTTTTATAAGCCCATGAACCCCTGCTATACAATCACTGAGCAGGCACTATGTGTTTGACAATTTTTTATAGGGGAAAAGATAAAAAACTCATGAAAAAGGAGAGATCTGTTATGAGCCATAATAAGGATAAAGAAAAATACTTGGAGGAAAGAAACGAAAAATCCAAGGCATTTAAAGAAGATCGTGAAACACAGCTGGAAAGAGATCAAACTGTTATGCCAATTGATGACCTTCCATTGGAAGATATAAAAATGGAAAATCAGGAAGAACGGGATAAGGAAGATACAAAAGACCATTCGTCCAGTGATAAGTAATGCGTCCCCGCACCTCAATCTTGAAAAATGATAATGTTTATCTATGAACTTGAAAGCAGGCTAGTTTCGCTTCAGGCTCTAGATGGATAATCTTCTTTAAGCCATAGCGGAGCCCAATTAAAAAAGGGTGCATCTCATTTCACGAGATGCACCCTTTTATTACTCTTAAACTTCAGCAGCCAGAACTTCAGTCAATACCGGAACAATTTGCTTCTTGCGGGAAACTACTCCCTTTAAAACTGCCGTATTATTTGCAAGAGTTACATTGTAGGCTTTTTCAACAGATTCTGCTGAACGACCCAGTGCAAGGCCAACGGAATCATTGTTCAGGATATCTGTAACCACAAACAGGAATAAATCCAGGCTGCGTTCTTCTATGACTTCAGAAATGGCTTTTTCAAGCTCATCCTGCTGTGATAGAACGTCATTTGTATCAACGGCATTAACCTGGGCAATAACAGCTTTGACATTTCCCATCTGGAATTCCTTTGCATCCAGCGAGATAAGCTGTTCAATGGACTTTTCACTTAAATCGGCCCCTGCCTTCAGCATGTCAAGACCGTATTTCTCTGCCTCAACTCCTGCAATGGCTGCTAATTCAAGTGCACAGGCAACATCCTGGTCCGTGCAGGTCGGTGATTTAAATAACAAAGTATCTGAAATGATCGCAGAAAGCATCAGACCGGCAATTTCCTTTGGAATGCTGACGCCGTTTTCTTTGTAAATCTTATTTAAGATCGTTGCTGTACAGCCAACAGGCTCAGCCCGATAATATAGCGGATCGCTTGTTTCAAAGTTTGCAATTCTGTGATGATCGATTACTTCCAGAATCCGCACTTTCTCAATATCATCCGCACTTTGCTGGCGTTCATTATGATCAACCAGAATGACAGTATCCGCTTCAGCTGAAACTCCCTCAACAAGACGCGGTGAATCCATGTTGAAGTGGCTTAATGCAAATTGAGTTTCTCCGTTAATTTCACCAAGACGGACGGGTTCTGCATTCATGCCCAGCTGCTTTTTCAGATCAGCATAAGCAATGGCTGAACAAATTGTATCTGTATCTGGATTTTTATGTCCGAACACTAATATTTTTTCCACGTTATTACTCCTTTTGTTCTTGATTGAATTTTAGCTCTTTCCCAAATTTGGTGCACAGCTTTTCCATCTATTTTATCACAACTTCATTGTCCTTTAATTATTAAATTTTTTCAAGTTTCCCCTTCTCTTTTTGACAGAAATTTGTCTGTTTCCATTTTCCTTCTAAACAATTAAAGCTGTTTTCGTAAACTT
>NZ_MLYQ01000010.1:0-11050 GCF_001866725.1 Bacillus sp. MUM 13 | reverse complement strand
GGCACTTAAAGCTTTTCTATTTATGGAGGTGGTTTTTTGGGCGGGTTTCAGCGGTTTGTGAAAAGAGTGAGGGTGCTGATGGACAGCCGGTCATTTCAATTGCTGCTGTTTGCGGTATTAGGCGTGTTTTCCTATTTAATGATGTATACGAATGTTAAGCCCGAGAAAGTCCATATAGAGCTGTTTAAGCCAGCGGAGCAAACGATCCGGGCTACCAAGACGGTTGAGGATCCCGTGAAGACGAAGGAACAGGTAGAGGACAGCATTAAGCAGGTTTCAGATATATATACCCTGAAAAAGGAATATGCCCAAAATAAAGTGGATTTAATATCCTCAATATTTGATTCGGCTCTTGAGGTCCAAAAAGAAACCGCTCCTTCTCTAAGTGCGGATAAAGCGAATCCGGACGGCTCTAAAACATCTCCTGTAAAAACAGTCCAGGAAAAGGTTTTGCTTCTGAAGAGCAAGCTGACGGATGAAGTTAATAAGGACATACCGGATCAGGTGTTTGAAGCACTGGCTAATGCGGATGCCACTGAGCTTAATATTGCGAAGGACTCTGTAATAACTGCGGTCAACAAGGTTATGAACTCCAGGGTCACCGCTGCAGATGTGGAGATGGCGCGAAACAAGGCTGAACAGGAACTGCGATCGTCCAGTTTACATACCGATATGAGAGAAGCGGCCACTACGCTTGCACGCTCTGCGATCATTCAAAATGTTTTTTATGATAAAGATAAGACAGAGGAGCAAAGAAAAATTGCGCAGGAAAATGTGGATCCCGTCAGGATTCTGCAGGGACAGATCATCGTCGAAGAAGGCCAGCTGATAGACCGTGAAATATACAGGCAGCTGGAACTTGCCGGCTTTCTCAGCACGGACAAAACAATTCTGCCTTTTGTCGGACTGTTTTTATTTATCTTTTTGATTTTAAGCACTTTTTATTATTATGTGAAATCATCCAAAACCGAGGGAGAGCATAGAAATAATCAGCTGCTCATATTTAGCCTTGTTTATGTGCTGGCATTGTCTCTAATGAAAATCATCAGCCTGTTTACAGGCTTTAGATTTACGGATCTTGGCTACTTTTTTCCGGCAGCCATGTCCGCAATGCTTATTAAAACCCTCTTGAATGACCGCTTTGGAGTAGCCATTTCCATTATCATTGGTGCATATGGCACATTGATTTTTAATGGAGATTCCCCGGGGAATATGGACTTTGCAAAAGGGATGTACTTTTTATTCAGCGGGATTGCGGCAATCATCATCCTTTCAAGGAAAAACTTTAAGACAAAAATCCTTCAGGCAGGATTGCTGCTGGCGCTTGTGAATATTGTTTTGGTTTTTTCTCTTTTGTTCATAACGGACGGGCATTATACTAAGATGGAATATCTGTTTTATACCATTGCTGCCATCGTGTCGGGATTGGCATCCTCGGTATTGACAATAGGGCTCCTGCCGTTTTTTGAGCTGGGCTTTGGGTTTTTGTCATCCATGAAGCTGATTGAGCTTTCAAATCCAAATCATCCTCTGCTGCGGAAGATCCTTACCGAGGCACCGGGAACCTATCATCATAGTGTAATGGTGGCAAACTTGGCTGAGGGAGCGTGTGAGGCAATCGGGGCAAATGGTCTCCTTGCCAGAGTTGGCTGCTATTATCATGATATCGGCAAAACGAAACGGCCGCAGTTTTTTATTGAAAACCAGATGAATATCAAAAATCCTCATGACCGGCTGCCGCCGGCAACGAGCAAAAATATTATCATCGCTCATGCCGTTGATGGAGCGGAAATGCTGTCAGCACACAAGTTTCCGCCTGAAATTGTCGATATTGCCGCACAGCATCACGGGACAAGCCTGCTGAAATTTTTCTATTACAAGGCAATGAAGGAGGATGAAGGGACCGTAGAGGCTGAGTACCGATATCCCGGCCCAAAAGCCCAATCAAAAGAAGCGGCTGTTATCGGAATTGCAGACAGCGTGGAGGCAGCTGTTCGGTCCATGAACCATCCTACACCAGAAAAGATAGAAGAGCTTGTTATCCATATTATCGACGACCGGATACATGACCATCAATTTGATGAGTGCGATATTACTATGAAAGAATTAAAGATTGTGCAGCACTCATTATGCGAGACACTGAACGGGATCTTTCATTCAAGGATTGAGTACCCTGAACTGCAAAATTTACAAAGAAGGTGACAATATGAATTTAGAAATAGATTTTTTGGACGAAACCGGACAATTGGACGAAAAGTCAATCGAATTGGTTGAGAAGGTGCTGCAATTTGCAGCAGTAAAGGAAGAGATAGAAAAAGGAAGCGAGCTTTCCGTTACATTCGTGGACAATGAAAGAATCCATGAAATTAATAAAGAATACCGGCATAAAGACTCGGCTACAGATGTAATATCGTTTGCCCTTGAAGAAATGGGCGAGGATGAAGTCGAAATTATCGGGGGAGAAATGCCGAGAGTGCTGGGGGATATTATTATCTCCATTGACAGGACAAGGGAACAGGCGGAAGAATACGGCCACACCTTTGAACGTGAACTTGGATTTCTGGCATTGCATGGATTTCTTCATTTGCTAGGCTATGATCATATGAACGAGGAAGATGAAAAACAGATGTTCACAAAACAAAGGGAAATATTAGATGCGTATGGCCTTTCCAGGGAAGCGTAAAAAAAGACAGCCATTTTATAAAAGTTTTCTTTTTGCTTTTGAGGGAATATGGGCTGCTTTAAAGTCTGAACGAAATATGAGAATTCATTTTGCAGCAGCGGCTGCAGTGTTATGCCTGGGCTGGTATGTTGCGCTTTCGAAGCTGGAATGGATGCTGATTTTGATCTGTATTTTTGGCGTCATTTCATTGGAATTGGTGAATTCTGCAATTGAACGGGTTGTGGATCTTGCCACAAGCGAGACCCATCCGCTTGCCAAGCAGGCAAAGGATTTTGCAGCCGGCGCAGTACTGGTGTTTGCCATCTTTTCAGTCATTATCGGGTTGATCGTTTTTTTGCCAAAGCTTGTGGAATGGTGAGGAAAAAGGTTAAGATAACGGAAGTGTTACACTTATGTAACACTATTTCCAAGACAAGGGCAGATAGGCTAAAATAAGGATATAAAACGTTGATAATTGACATTCTATTATTTTTATAAAAGACGAGCGAAATTATATCGGGGCCATGCCTGAAAGGAAGATGAAAATGGAACTGGGAATGTTAATGGAAGAGGCGAAGAAAGCAAGGGAACGAGCTTATGTGCCTTACTCTAAATTTGCAGTGGGAGCTGCCCTTCTTACAGAAAGCGGCAAGGTATATCATGGCTGCAATATCGAAAATGCTGCATACAGCATGTGCAATTGTGCAGAGCGCACAGCAATTTTTAAGGCGCTGTCTGAAGGGGACAGGGATTATAGGGTACTGGCGGTAGCGGCAGACACCAAAAGGCCTGTGCCCCCATGCGGAGCATGCAGGCAGGTCATATCAGAGCTGTGCCCGAGAGAAATGAAAGTGATCTTAACCAACCTGAATGGGGATATTCAAGAATTAACAGTAGAGGAATTGCTGCCAGGAGCATTTTCACCGGAGGATTTGAATGAATAACTTAATTGATGATACACAGGCAAAAGGCTACAAATCAGGTTTTATATCCATCATTGGACGTCCGAATGTAGGGAAAAGCACGTTTTTGAACAGGGTAATCGGCCAGAAAATCGCCATTATGAGCGACAAGCCGCAAACAACAAGAAATAAAGTGCAGGGAGTGCTTACCCAGCAGGATGCCCAGATGATTTTTATTGACACGCCGGGAATCCATAAGCCAAAGCATAAGCTTGGCGACTTTATGATGAAGGTTGCTACAAACACGCTGAAGGAAGTCGACTTAATTCTTTTCATGATCAATGCAGAAGAGGGCCTTGGACGCGGTGATGAGTTCATCATTGAAAAGCTGAAAACGGTAAAAACACCCGTTTTTCTTGTGATTAACAAAATTGATCAGGTGCACCCGGATGAACTGTTTCCGCTGATTGAAAAATACCAGGCGCTATATCCTTTTGAATCGGTGGTTCCTATTTCAGCACTTGAAGGGAATAATGTGGAGACGCTTCTGGATCAGATCAAAAAGCATCTTCCGGAAGGACCGCAATTTTACCCGGCCGACCAGGTCACAGACCATCCTGAACGCTTTATCATTTCAGAGCTGATCCGTGAAAAGGTCCTTCATTTGACACGTGAGGAAATTCCGCATTCCGTGGCTGTAGTCATTGATTCCATTAAGAAGATGGAAGGCAGTGAAACGATTAATGTTATGGCCACTATCGTTGTTGAGCGGGATTCGCAAAAGGGCATCGTCATCGGCAAACAGGGGAAAATGCTGAAAGAAGTCGGAAGCCGGGCAAGAGTAGATATTGAAAATCTGCTGGGATCCAAGGTTTTCCTTGAGCTGTGGGTTAAGGTCCAAAAGGATTGGCGCAACAAAATGTCCCAGCTTAGAGACTATGGCTTCAATGAAGAGGAGTATTAAAAATTAGCAATTTTTACGTCACATGAAAATGTGCATTAAGGCCAAGATAATCTTATAGGGCAAAATATTAAAATGCTAGTACACGAAAGGTGGGCTTTATTATGTTGGATTTTACCTGGAAGGTTTTCTCTCAGACAGGTAATGTTGACACCTATCTTCTTTTTAAAGAAATAGAGGTGGAAAGACAGGAAAGACCCGAAAGTACAGATGCAGAACTAGCAGATGCTGATTTTCCTATATTCTAGATTTTTCTTGCCATATGAATGGGATGGTGACTTGTCTTGCTTAAGAAGTGTGAAGGCATTGTCATACGCCGGATGGATTATGGAGAAAGCAATAAAATAATTACCTTATATACACGTGAATTAGGGAAAATCGGAGTAATGGCAAGGGGAGCCCATAAATCAACAAGCAGGCTCTCCTCTGTCACCCAGTTATTTTACTACGGTTATTTTCTCGTCCAGACATCAAGCGGGCTGGGAAGCCTTCAGCAGGGGGAAACGATTGATTCGATGAGGTCGATCAGGGAAGACTTGTTTTCAACTGCATATGCCTCATATATCGTCGAGCTGCTTGATAAAAGCACAGACGATAAAAACCCGAATCCCTTTTTGTTTGAATTGCTCTACCAAACCCTTCATTACATAAACGAAGGCTATGATGCCGAGGTCCTCAAGTTCATTTTTGAAATGAAAATGCTTCCGGTCAATGGATTGAATCCGACCCTTAACCAGTGTGCAATATGCGGTGAAACCGAAGGGGAATTTTCTTTCTCCATTCGGGAAGGCGGTTTTATCTGCCACCGGTGCCTGGATAAAGACCCTTATCATATTAAAATTTCACAGCAAGCCCTAAAATTGCTGAGACTGTTTTATTATTTTGATTTATCCAGGCTCGGTAATATATCGGTTAAGCCTGAAACAAAAAAAGAGCTTGAAAAAGTCATAGATGCCTATTATGAAGAATACTCAGGCATCCACCTTAAATCCAAAAGGTTTTTAAAACAAATGGACAACATGAAAGACATGTTTTAAAAATTGAACCCTGCAGTTGACAATGGCTCATACATTCGTTAAAATTTTCAGTATTGATAGTTAAGCTGCGTTGATGGAAAGTAGTACCTGATTCCCTCCATAATAGCGAACCCGGGACCGTGCAAGCCGGGGTATGGATAATCAGCGAAGGCATTCCGGAGCATTACGTGCTGCATATTGCAGAAAAGAGGCCGTGACTTCACGGCAAATAGGGTGGAACCGCGGGTAACTCTCGTCCCTATGCTTACAAGGCATAGTGGCGGGAGTTTTTTGTGTTTTCTGCCATTTGCCTTAAGAAGTGCAAATAATTTGGAGGTGCATGATGAATATTCAAAACATGATTTTAACTTTGCAAAAGCATTGGTCTGAACAAGGATGCATCCTGATGCAGGCATACGATGTTGAAAAAGGGGCAGGCACAATGAGTCCGTATACGTTTCTGCGTGCAATTGGGCCGGAACCATGGAGTGTAGCTTATGTAGAGCCTTCCAGGCGCCCTGCTGACGGACGTTACGGGGAAAATCCGAACCGCTTGTATCAGCATCACCAGTTCCAGGTGATCATGAAGCCGTCGCCTGACAACATTCAGGAGCTATATTTGGATTCCCTGCGTGCCCTTGGGATTGATCCGCTTAAACATGACATCCGTTTTGTTGAAGATAACTGGGAAAATCCTTCCCTGGGCTGTGCGGGCCTTGGCTGGGAAGTTTGGCTTGATGGAATGGAAATCACCCAATTCACTTATTTCCAGCAGGTAGGCGGCCTTGAATGCAAGCCTGTATCTGTGGAAATCACATACGGAATCGAACGCCTTGCTTCGTACATTCAGGATAAGGAAAATGTATTTGAACTTGAATGGACGGATGGATTCACTGTCCGCGATATATACGGACAGCCTGAATATGAGCATTCGAAATATACGTTTGAAACCTCTGATTTAGATATGCTTTTCAAGCTTTTTAATATGTATGAAAAAGAAGCAGACCGCCAAATGGAAGAAGGACTTGTGCACCCTGCTTATGATTATGTGCTGAAATGCTCTCATGTTTTCAATCTGCTTGATGCCAAGGGTGCGATTTCGGTTACAGAGAGAACTGGCTATATCGCACGCTGCCGGAATTTAGCAAGGAAAATCGCAAGAACATTTTATGATGAGCGGGAAAAGCTCGGCTTCCCGATTTTAAAGCAGAAAGGAGAGGTTCTTTAATGAACAAGCGCGATTTATTGCTTGAAATTGGCCTAGAAGAGATGCCTGCCCGTTTTGTCACATCCTCGATGGAACAGCTGGAAGAAAAAGTGAAATCATGGCTTGGCGAAAAAGCGATTGATTTTGGCGAAGCAACCATGTACTCCACACCCCGGAGACTGGCACTTTTAATTAGAGATGTTGCGGAATCCCAGCACGATAAAGAAGAAGAAGCGAAGGGTCCTGCAAAAAAGATCGCATTGGATGAAAACGGCAATTGGTCCAAAGCGGCAGCCGGTTTTACAAGAGGACAAGGTGTTACTGTTGATGATATTTACTTTAAAGAGATTAATGGCATTGAATATGTGCACATTAATAAATTCACAAAAGGCAAGGCAACCTTTGAGCTGCTTCATGAACTTAAAGACATTATCTCTGGAATGACTTTCCCGAAAAACATGCGCTGGGCTAACCAGGATCTTCGTTTTGTCCGTCCAATTAAATGGATTGCTGCATTGTTCGGAGAAGAAATCATTCCGTTTGCTATAGCAGATGCAGAAGCAGGCCGCACGACACGGGGCCATCGCTTTTTGGGAGAAGATATCACGATTGATTCTCCGTCCGGCTATGCAGAATCTCTGAAAGAACAATTTGTTCTGGCAGAACCGGAACTTCGTAAAAATACGATCCGCAATCAGATTGCAAAGCTCGAAGAAAAACAAAATTGGGTGATTCCGGTTGATGAGGAATTGCTTGAAGAAGTAAATAACCTTGTCGAGTTTCCTACGGTTTTATTTGGCCATTTTGAAGAAGAGTTTCTTGAACTGCCCGCTGAGGTCCTAATTACCTCGATGAAAGAGCATCAGCGCTATTTTCCGGTTAAAAGCAAGGACGGCAATCTGCTGCCTTACTTTGTTACCGTAAGGAACGGAAATGATCAGCACCTTGACACGGTTGCACGAGGCAATGAGAAGGTTCTTCGCGCACGATTATCGGATGCAAACTTCTTCTACAAGGAAGACCAGAAAAAAGAGATTTCCGATTTGCTCAAAAAGCTGGATTCTATAGTCTATCATGAAGAAATTGGAACACTTGCTGAAAAAACTGCACGTGTGGCGGCACTGACTGGAGAGTTGGCTGATGCTTTGAAACTTGGCGATCAAAAGACATCTGCTTTGCGTGCGGCTGAGATTGCGAAATTCGATCTTGTGACACATATGGTTTATGAATTTCCGGAGCTTCAAGGGTATATGGGAGAAAAGTATGCCCTGATCAAAGGAGAAAAAAGCGAAGTTGCACAAGCGATCAACGAACATTATATGCCGAGGCATGCAGATGACAATGTTCCATCATCCAGCATCGGAGCAGTGCTGAGCGTTGCTGAAAAAATGGACACAATCGTATCCTTCTTTGCCATTGGAGTTATTCCGACAGGCTCCCAGGATCCTTATGCCCTAAGAAGGCAGGCGAGCGGAATCGTTCAGATCCTGCTCGAAAAGAAGTGGGACCTGACAGCAGAGCAAATTATGGATCTTGCTTTGGCTTCTATTGAAGGAAAAGGCATTCTAAAGCGCGAAGCTTCTGAGGTCAAGAGTGACTTATTGACTTTCTTCAAAGCCCGCGTCAAACATTTGTTGAATGAAAAAGGCATCCGCTATGATTTGATTGATGCTTTACTGTTCGATAAAATCGGCAGGATTTCATCTATTGCAGAACGTGCTGAGGCACTGGAAAGCAAAAACGGCGAGGAAAGCTTTAAAGAAGGTTTGGAAGCGCTGAGCCGTGTTATGAATATTGCGGTTAAATGCGAACAGCAAGTGCCTGTAGATCCTTCTTTGTTTGAAAATGAACAAGAAAAAGCTTTATATGAAAAATACGAGTCTGTGTCTGCTGAATATGCAGCGGCATCAGATGAAACGGTCCGCATTGATTTGCTATTGTCATTAAGACCGGAAATTGAACAATACTTTGACAATACAATGGTCATGGCTGATCAAGCAGACTTGAGGAATAACCGATTGTCACTTATGAAAGAAATCAGCAGCACCATTTCACAATTTGCGGCCATGAATAAAATTATTGCCGGATGATATAAGGCTTTTGATAAACGGACGCCTCGCAGAGCATTAAGGGCAAGGCGTCCGTTTATTTTTGTATGGTTTCGGTCTGAGTATGAAGAGAAGCCCTTTTCATTTAAAATATATAGTATATAATAATTACATATAGTATAACCTATTACTTTTCTCTGCTATGCAGGGGGGCGGTGAATATGATCGAGCTGAACAAGCGCCAGGAGCGCATTTTACAAATCGTTAAAGACAATGGACCCATCACGGGGGAACATATTGCAGAACAGCTGAACTTAACCAGGGCTACACTAAGACCGGATCTGGCTATTTTGACGATGTCCGGATTTTTGGATGCACGTCCCCGTGTCGGATATTTTTACACAGGAAAATCAGGGAGCCAGCTTTTGACGGATAGTCTGAACAGCCTAATTATTAAAGATTATCAGTCCATTCCTGTCGTTGTGACAGAAAGCATATCTGTTTACGATGCAATCGTCACGATGTTTCTTGAAGATGTCGGTACGCTATTTGTGGTAGATAAAAACTCCCTTCTTGTCGGGGTTTTGTCGCGCAAGGATTTACTTCGGGCAAGCATAGGGAAACAGGAGCTCTCTTCTGTGCCTGTTAATGTCATCATGACAAGGATGCCCAATATTACAATGTGCACGAAAGAGGATCTTTTAATGGATGTTGCCAAAAAATTAATCGAAAAGCAAATTGATGCTTTGCCGGTTGTCAGAGAAACGGATAATGGGTTTGAAGTAACCGGAAGAATTACCAAAACGAATATTACCAAAGCTTTCTTGTCATTGGCTGATAGCAGCTACTAAGGGGGCTTATCTGGGGGAATGGGAGATCCTATGAAGGGTTCTATGATTTATGTTGTATCTGATTCAGTAGGGGAAACAGCGGAATTAGTAACCAAAGCGGCGGCAAGCCAATTTATAGCAGCAACTTTCACTATCAAAAGGATTCCCTATGTAGATGATGTGCAAAATATTGAAGATGTCATCTCGCTGGCCAAAATGAATAATGCAATCATTGCTTTTACGCTTGTTAAACCGAATATCAGGGAATATATGATTAATCGTGCGAGAAAAGAAAATATCCTTTACTATGACATTCTCGGTCCGCTTCTTAGTATTTTGCAGAAAAAAGCAGAATCTACGCCGTTTAATGAACCCGGCATGGTCCGAAGGCTTGATGATGATTAT
This sequence comes from Bacillus sp. MUM 13, assembly GCF_001866725.1. Classification (NCBI taxonomy): domain Bacteria; kingdom Bacillati; phylum Bacillota; class Bacilli; order Caryophanales; family Bacillaceae; genus Bacillus; species Bacillus sp. MUM 13. Next base: position 1,019 of record NZ_MLYQ01000010.1, on the reverse strand, counting down.
TTCAAAAGGGTTGAAGCCATTGAATTTGCAGTGAAATACGATGACGGACGCGATCCAAGAGGCATATTGAGGGCTGACATTGTACTTGTCGGCGTTTCACGGACATCCAAGACCCCGCTTTCACAGTATCTGGCCCATAAAAGATACAGAGTAGCCAATGTGCCGCTTGTGCCTGAGGTGGACCCTCCGGAAGAGCTGTTCCTTGTTCCGCCGGAAAAATGCATTGGGCTGAAAATCAGTCCCGAGAAACTGAATTTCATCCGCAGGGAGCGGTTAAAATCACTTGGCCTCAATGATCATGCCATTTATGCCAACATGGAAAGAATTAAAGAGGAATTGATTTACTTTGATGAAGTTATGGACCGGCTGAAATGCCCAATCATTGATGTGACGAATAAAGCTGTCGAAGAAATGGCCAATACAATTATTAATATCCTACAAAACCGCAGCATATAATGGAGTTGACTGCAGAGCAAAAGGTATAGCGGATGAACACGGTATTCCGGATACATAACAGATATAAAAATCACATAAAAAATCATGATACTTGGAATTTCCAGATGGAAAATGGAGTTCCAGAATGCGAGCCCGTTCCCGTATGTGCGGCTCCTTTTCTTTTTGTGCATTTTTCTGCACCGCATATAGCGCTTTTAGTGTAATCCAGCTCCAGCGCCTAGCCTCTCGAGGTCATAAGCCACGCAAGAAGAGAAGGCAAAGAGCGCCTTCTATTCTTGCGCGTCTTATGCTGGTCGAGGGCCCCCAGGATGGGGGTCACAAAGACGTTGCCGCAGGACGCGGCGTTCTTAGTCTTTGATCTTTTGACCAGGCGCTTGCGCTTTTTATGTAATCCAGCTCCAGCGCCTAGCTTGCTGAGGCCTGCAGGATGCAGGTCATGAAGGCGTTTCTGCAGGATGCAGAGGATTTAGCCTTCGGTCCTTCAAAGATGTTTTGGCCTCAGAAGTCAAAGAACGCCTTCCAAGTCCAAAACCCTATTTGCTTAGGCCCCCAGGATGGGGGTC